>PAHL01000065.1 GCA_002711185.1 Flavobacteriaceae bacterium | reverse complement strand
ACAATAACCATCAAAATGAGTCTCTGACCAAGCTTTTGTAACCAAAATATTAGTGTCACAAAAAAGAAATTGGTTAGCATTTTTTACAAGATCATTTTCCTGTTTTATTTGACCTTTCGCAATAAAAAAGAGATCGTTTAAAGTGCAAACTTGTTTTTTTTTATCCCATTTTCTTTGAAGATAATTTCTTGCGAATTCAGGTACCCATACAGTTTTATAACGCTCAGCCAAAGATCTAGCTAGAGTAGTTTTTCCTGTAGACTCAGGTCCGTATAAAACAATCCTTAAACAGTCGCTTTTTTGCTGATGTATATTTTTTTCCATTGGATGTATCCAAAGATAGCAATTAGGGTAAAAATAAGATATTGAATACTTGTAAGGCCCAACCCTTTGTATAAATAAAGTGGGATTGAGATAATATCTCCGACAATCCAAAAAATCCAGTGTTCAATTCTTTTTCTGGCCATAAACCACATACCAAGAAAAAATAATGCTGTGGTAAAACAATCTACAGGTGCTGACCAATCATTCCATTTGTCAAAAAAATTATAAACACCAGCAACAAAAAAAAGAATTAATATAAAAAAAAGTCTCCACCATTTTCTTTCAAATGGATCCATTTTAGAAATTGGGTTTTCAGACTTTTTCTTTTTTTTATTCTGCCAGAAATACCAGCCATATATACTCACCAGAAAGAAATAAGCATTTATGAGCATATCCCCTAAAAGATTGGCTTTGAATAATAAATAAACAAATATTGCTGTAGAAATCATTCCTGATGGATACACGGCAATTTGATCGCGTTTAGCAAAATAAACACTAAGAAGTCCCAATATTACTGCAGTCGCTTCTAAAGCGATGTCTAGAGTCTGATAATTTTCATAGGGACTAATTAAAAATTCAAAAATTGGGTTCATAATTACTACGATCGCCTTTGACCATTTTTAAATGTAACATTACTGAATTCTCTTCCTTGAATGTTTTGCGAATAAGGGGCAAAAGGCCTTGCATTATAGAATCAAAATCGCCATATACTTGTGTACTTAGAGGGTTCTCTTTTATTATAAACCCGAGAGATCTAAGTTGTAATATAAATGATTTTATTGTTGGTATAAAGTCTTTTTTTAAAGGAGTCAAAGTTAATTCTATGGAAATTTTCATTTGTTATTTTTTGTTGTTGCAAGGCTTAAACAAAAGCCATCAAAGTATCTAAAGTGTAATTTATATTTTTTAATACTATTTCTGTAAATAATTGCCCCAATCCCTTCCTTTGAGTTGTCTTCAAGTTGATCAATTAATATTTGTTTGCTAAAATTTAATCCAGGTTTTCGAAAGGCTTTATATAGTGCTTCTTTTGCGGTCCAAATCTGAGAAAGATAATGGATGTCCTTATTTTTTTTTAAATCCGAAGACTCTTTTGGATGTAAAAATCGAGGTGCAATACTAACAATTTTTTCATGAAAAAATTCTAGATCAACTCCTACTGGTTTAGAGGAAATTGCAATTGCAGCGATATCTTTGGAATGACTTATAGAAAGGTGTCTGCCGTCGGTTAGATAAGGTGCACCATTTTTATCATATTTGTGATTTAAAGGTTGAATATTATGGCTTTTTAGTAGTTTTCTGATCGCTAAATAACCTTTCCTATGAACTTTACTCCTTCGTTTAGATAATTTAATTAAAGCATCTTTAGAAAGTTCCAAACCGTTAGCGAGTTCACTTTCAGACTCATTAATTTTCCACAATCCAATTTGAGTCGTCAATTCTATATTTTCATTGTAAAAAAGAGGCATTTGAAATCATCTAGAAAGGTTGTATTTTTGTACTTGTAAAAACACAAAGGTACAATTATGGAGTCTAAAACATCCAAATACTTGCCATATAAAGTAAAAGATATTTCACTTGCAGAATGGGGGCGTAAAGAAATTTTACTAGCAGAGAAAGAAATGCCTGGATTAATGGCATTAAGAAAAGAATTTTCTAAAGAACAACCCCTAAAAGGAGCACGAATTGCTGGTTGCCTTCACATGACAATCCAAACTGCTGTACTAATTGAGACTTTAGTTGCACTGGGAGCTGAAGTAACATGGAGTTCTTGTAATATTTTTTCTACTCAAGACCATGCCGCCTCTGCTATTGCTGCTTCGGGAATTCCTGTTTATGCCTGGAAAGGCATGAACGAAGAGGAATTTGATTGGTGTATAGAACAAACCCTTCATTTTGGAAATGATCAAAAGCCTCTAAATATGATTTTGGATGATGGGGGTGATCTAACTAATATGGTGTTAGATAAATACCCACAATTAGTAAATGAAGTTCGTGGGCTTTCAGAAGAAACAACAACAGGTGTCCACAGACTATATGAGCGCGTTAAAAATGGAACCCTCCCAATACCCGCAATTAATGTAAATGATTCTGTTACTAAATCAAAATTTGATAACAAATACGGATGCAAAGAAAGTGCCGTTGATGCAGTTCGCCGTGCAACAGATATTATGCTTGCTGGAAAACGTGTCGTAGTTTGCGGTTATGGAGATGTTGGAAAAGGAACTGCAGCCTCTTTTCAAGGAGCTGGAGCCATTGTTACTATAACAGAAATAGACCCCATTTGTGCACTCCAAGCAGCAATGGATGGTTTTGAAGTAAAAAAATTATCTAGTGTTATATCGAATACTGATATTGTGTGTACTGCTACNGGAAATAAAGATATTTTGAAGAAAGAATATTTTTTAGCAATGAAAGATAAGGCCATTGTTTGTAATATTGGTCACTTTGATAATGAGATTGACATAGCTTGGCTAAATGAAAACTACGGACATACTAAATCAGAAATTAAACCACAAGTTGATCTCTACACTNTAGAAGACAATAAACAAATCATTGTATTAGCAGAAGGAAGATTAGTGAATTTAGGNTGTGCTACAGGTCATCCAAGTTTTGTGATGAGTAACTCCTTTACTAATCAAACTTTAGCTCAAATAGAATTGTGGCAACGTTCAGATCAATACGAAAATAGAGTTTATATGCTCCCTAAGCATTTAGACGAAAAAGTAGCTGCCCTTCATTTAGATCACCTAGGCGTAGACCTAGAAGCGCTTTCCTCCGAACAAGCTGAGTATATAGGCGTATCAACTAAAGGTCCCTATAAACCAGAATACTATAGATATTAAAGGTTTATATGTATGTTAAATTGAAATAAAATTAGGCATAAAAAACCCGCTTAAATAAGTGGGTTTTTCTATTTTAAGTTAAAGATATAAAACAACTATGCTTCGAATGGAACAACAGATACAAAAGATTTATTGTCTTTCTTCTTCGTGAATTTAACAACTCCATCGACTCGTGCATGAAGCGTATGATCCTTTCCTAAATAAACGTTTTCTCCTGGGTTATGAGCAGTTCCACGTTGTCTGATAATAATATTACCTGCTCGAGCTGCTTGTCCCCCAAAAATCTTAACACCAAGTCTTTTAGATTCAGATTCTCTTCCATTTTTAGAACTTCCTACTCCTTTTTTATGTGCCATGACAATTCGATTTTATTATTTGTTTAATGATTTTATTAAGTCCGCTTTTTTCATAGTAGAGATTCCCTCAATACCTCTTTTTTTTGCTTCAGATTTAAGCTGTGTAACAGTTAAACTGGTTAAATCTTTTTTGTCAGTTTTTGTCGCTTCTTTTTTTGATGCTGGTTTTTTAGGTCCAACTTCTTTATCAATGGTGACTGCTTTGGTTTCTTTTTTGGGCTTTGCAGGTTGAACAGCTTTCTTAGATTTTGTTCCACTAGCTTGAATTTTTTCAATCACCAATTCGGTAAGTGATTGGCGATGTCCATTTTTTACCCGATATCCTTTACGTCGTTTTTTCTTGAAGACGATTACTTTGTCACCTTTAAGATGACTGACCACTTTTGCCTCTACAGAGGCTCCCGTGATAGCCGGGGCGCCAATGGATACTTTTTGACCGTCATCTAGCAAAAAAACTTTATCAAAAGATACTTTTGAACCCTCTTTATCTGCTAAACGATGTACAAAAAGCTTTTGGTCTTTAACAACTTTGAATTGTTGCCCTGCTATTTCTACTATTGCGTACATTATTATTAATTTANTGGTCGGCAAATATAGTGCTTTTTAGGAACAATACAATTTTCTTTTAACCCTTATTCTTTGTCAACAGAGTATTTACCAGGGCCTGNAAAGTAGATGGCAACGAAAGCAATCAAATACATTAATGATTTCTCTTTTCTAGAAAAAGGATCGCCATCATGCGCAATTGTANAAGCCACTAGCATTGTAANTGCAGGGAAAATGCTAAATAATCGGGTTTTCCATCCAAAAATTATAAAAATAGGTGCTATAAATTCTCCAAATGATGCTAGAATTAATGACAAAGAGNTNCCTATNCCAAGTGGATCACTAAACTTAAAGTTTTCATTAATTACTCTTAAAAACTTTCCATACCCGTGAGTCATCAATCCTATTGAAAACCCAANCCGAAGAATTAGCAAGCCAATGTTAAATGAAAATTTTTTCATTTTACTATCCTATTAATAATTAAGTTTGATATTATTATTTTTGAAATAATCTTTAACTGTTTCTTCTAGTCCTAATTCAAAAGAAGTTTTAGGTTCCCACCCTAATTTTCGTTTAATTTTTGATGCATCGATTGCATAACGATAATCGTGCCCTAAACGATCAGCAACAAAATTCACTAAAGATTTTGAAGTGCCTTTTGGACGATTTAATAAACGATCTATTATNTCTATTAATCGCTGAACAACNTCNATGTTTCGTTGTTCATTGTTCCCACCTATCACATAGCTTTCACCTATATCCCCTTTATGCAGNATAAGNTCAATNGCTTCTGCATGATCTNCCACANAAAGCCAATCTCTAATATTTTCGCCTTTACCATAAACTGGAAGTGATTGTTGATTAACAATATTTTGAATCATTAGAGGAATAAGTTTTTCTGTATGCTGTGCAGGGCCATAATTATTTGAAGAGTTAGAAATTAATACTGGCAGCCCATANGTATGGTAATATGCTCGCACTAAATGATCAGAAGCAGCCTTAGAGGCCGAGTATGGGGACCGTGGATCATATGATGAATCTTCGTTAAATTGACCCTCTATACCAAGACTTCCGAAGACTTCATCTGAAGAAATGTGATAGAAACGATTTTGTTNAGAATGGTTTTCCCAATTTTGGCGCGCTACTTCTAATAGATTTAAAGTGCCTTGAATATTTGTTTCGGCAAACCCAAGGGGATTTTTTATAGAATTATCTACATGAGACTCTGCGGCTAGATGAACTACTGCGTCAAAGCCATATGTTTTGAATAAAGATTGTAGGATTTCAAAGTTATTGATACTCTCTTTTTTAAAGTGGTGATTAGTTGCATTCTGACAATCTTTTATGTTTTCTAAATTTCCAGCATAGGTAAGCGAATCCAAATTTATAATTTGGCAATCAGGATATTGTTTTAGCAATCTTCTAACCACATGTGAGCCAATAAATCCGGCTCCACCTGTTACTAAAATTGACTTAAATTTTTTCATTATTGTCAATTCGTTTTAAACATCTTTTCAATGAATCCTCCCAAGAAGGTATGTTTAAAGATAAGTGGTTTTCAATTCGCTTAGTGTCTAAAACAGAATGTTTGGGGCGCTTTGCTAGTGTAGGATATTCTGCAGTTGAACAAGATTTTATTTGACAAGTGTTTTTTTTAATAGCAAGAATTTTAGATGCAAAATCAAACCATGTCGTTGTACCTTGCATAGCATAATTATAAAAATTAAAATTATAAAAATCTGGTTTGGAGATATTACTTAAAACTGTTCTTGCCAAATCAATTCCATAAGTGGGTCGTCCATGCTGGTCATTAACTACTTGGATGGTTTTTTTCAATTTGCTGAGCTTCAAAATAGTTTTCACAAAATTTTCTCCAAAAGGACTAAATAGCCATGAAATTCTAAAAGTAGTATGTTGACAACTAGATTTTTTGAGTAAAAGTTCACCATTATATTTCGAATAACCATATTTATTTATTGGATTTGGTTTATCATTCTCTTTGTAAGGGCTCATTGAAGTTCCATCAAAAACATAATCAGATGAAAAATTAACAATACAAAGTTCTTTTTCTTCTGCAAAAACGCTTATGTTTCTTAATCCTTCAACATTAATTTTATTTGCTTTTTCATATTCTTCTTCAGCAAAATCTACTTGAGTATAACCAGCACAATTAATTATCCCATCAAAAGGTCGTGAATCAAAGCATTTTTTTAAAGTTTCAAGGTGAGTAATATCAACTTCATTTTGATTTGTAAAAATCAACTTATTTTTAGGAAACTCTTCAGCTACAGCAGCAAAACATTTCCCCAGTTGTCCCTCTCCACCTGTAATTAGATAATTAGGCATACAAATCATCCTTAAAATTAAAAACTGATGCTTTTAATAAAGTGGAATGTTTTTTATCTTTATCAGATTGGACCCATTCATCCTCAGGAATTTTCCAATCAATTTCCAAATGAGGATCATTTGGCGAAATACTTCCCTCACTTTCAGGATAATAATATTGATCTACTTTGTATTGAAATATTGAAGTTTCGCTAAGAGTTATAAAGCCATGAGCAAAACCACGTGAAATAAATAACTGTAATTGATTTTCAGCACTTAATTCTTGACTAATATGCTTACCAAAAGTGGGAGATCCTTTTCGAATATCAACTACTATATCTAGAACTCTACCCTTCAGAACACTAACGAGTTTGGTTTGAGAATAAGGAGGAAGTTGATAATGCAACCCTCTTATTACTCCTCTTTTTGAATGGGTTAAGTTGTCTTGACAAAAAGAAATTTTTTTTCCAATGTTTTGTTCTAGAATTTTACTAACAAAATTTTCTGAAAAGGTGCCGCGATCGTCAGTATATACCTCAGGTTTTAATAGAAAAACTTCTTTAAAATACTCCCTTATTCTCTTCATTCATTGTATTTTTTAATCAAATATTGACCGTAAGAGGTTTCTTTCATTTTTATAGCGCTTTGAAGCAAGTGATCTCTAGTAATATAGCCTTTTATGTAGGCTACCTCTTCTAANCAGCCTACTTTAATTCCNTTACGATTCTCAATTGTTTCAATAAATTGTCCNGCTTTTAAAAGGGATTCAGGNGTGCCAGTATCTAACCANGTAAATCCTTGGCTGAAGTANTCTATTTCTAACTTATCNNCTTTTAAAAAATGATTATTTAATGTAGAAATCTCTAATTCTCCTCGTTTAGAGGGTTTTATTGTCTTAGCAATTTTTACTNCTTCNTTAGTATAGAAATAAAGTCCTACAACTGCATAATTGCTCTTAGGGTCTACAGGTTTTTCTTCAATGTAGAGAGGGTTGCCCGATTTATCATATTCAATTACTCCGTACTGCTCTGGATTTTTTACAGTATATCCAAAAATAGTGCCTTTTTTTCCTAATTTAGTCCTCTCTACTACTTCTTTTAATTTTTCCGAAAAATCCATTCCATAAAAAATATTATCTCCTAGTATCAAACAAACTGGATCCTTCCCTATAAAATTCTCTCCAATAATGAATGCTTCTGCCAAACCGTTTGGATTCTCTTGAATTTGATAGAATAAATTAATTCCAAAACTCTTACCATCTCCCAATAGACGTTTGTATCCCTCTATATCTTGATGAGTGCTAATAATCATAATTTCTCGAATACCTGCTAAAATTAAAACTGATAATGGATAGTAAACCATGGGCTTATCATACACAGGAAGAAGTTGTTTTGAGACTCCCATAGTTACTGGAAAAAGTCTAGAGCCGATACCACCAGCAAGAAGAATCGCTTTCATATATTATTAATTCAATAAAATTTTAATATTCGATTTGTTTTATTAATTGCCTTTTCCTGATCCCTGAAAAAAAGTATTTATTATAAAAAACTTTTCCATTATTACCAAGTTTTCTTCGGTCATCTAAACTTGTATTAAATCCTTTGTTTATAAGTTCATCGAGTGCTCCAAAATCTCCAGGCGGCGATGAAAAGCCGCACTCAGCTTTCTCTATAATTGATGCTCCCTCACCATTTATCATAGCTAAAATCGGTTTCCCCATCGCCATATAGGCCTGAAGTTTAGCGGGTACTGTTAGATTAAATAGTTTACTGTCATTTAATGAAAGGTATAAAAAATCTGCTTTTTCTACCCAAGTAGGAATATTTTCTAATTTTTGATGGGGAATGAAAATTACTTTCTCTTTTTTAATCTCATTAAAAAGTAGTTGTTTCATTTTTACCTTAAAACGACCTCCACCTATGAAAATCCATTGTATTTTTTTATTCTTATTTTTAATAATAACCTTACATAATGATTCAAAATCCTGAGCAGTACCAAGATTGCCAGTGTACATGATTTTTAATGCCTCCAAGTCAAGATCAATTTTAAGATCAGAAAGAATTATGTTTTCTTCAATAATTTTTTCTGCCCAATTTGGAAAATAAAAGATATTATTGTGATCAACTCGCTTCAAAGCAATTTCTTTAAAACTATTTGACCCAATAAAAACCGTTTCAAAGTTTTTGTAGAGTTTAACAACGCCTTTTTCTATTAATTTTAATAAAAAAATTGATTTAATAATACCAACTGCTTCTAAGGTTTGAGGCCATAGATCCAAATCCCACAAATATGCCTTAGAACCTCTTGTTCTTTTATATAAAACGGCTGAGATAGCAATCAAAAATGGGCTTGTATGATGTACTAATACTTTTTGATATTTCTTTTCAAAAAGTATTAAAAAAAGTGTATAAATAAAACTGCTAAAAAAGTAAGATAAATAATTGATCACTAATCTAATTTTCGAAGCACTGCCCCTAGGTATTAATGGAAGCCTTCGAATACTCAAATTTCCTTTTTTTTCATAAGACTTTTTTAAAAACCCGTAACCTTTATAAATCTTACCACTGGGATAATTTGGCCACCCTGTGACTACATGAACCTCAAATCCAGATATAATCAGCCAATCAACAGCTTCATTTATTTTAAAATGTTCTGGGAAAAAGTGGTTGGTGTATACTAAGACTCTTTTCGCCACACTTTAGAATTAATATAATCTATGTAGGATAATAGTATACGTTCTATCTTTATTGACACGTTGGGTTTTATATAATCAACTACACTGAGGATATTTCTTTTTTCAGTATCCTGTAATTTTACAACTTTTATAGCTTGCAAAATACGTTTTTTATTAAGTCCAACCATCATAACTGAAGCCTCCTCCATTGCCTCCGGGCGTTCATGAGATTCTCTAATATTTAAGGCTTTAAAGTTTAAAATGGATGATTCTTCGGAGATAGTTCCACTGTCAGACAGAACCACAAATGAGTTTATTTGAAGTTTATTATACGCTAAAAAGCCTTGAGGAGGCAAAAAACGAATTAAGGGATGTGTTTTGACATTCAGCATGTCAATTTGTTTTTTTGTTCTTGGATGCGTGCTTACAACTATAGGAAAAGAATATTCATCTGCAATTGCATTTAAACTTTCGATTAAATCAGAAAAATTAAATTTATTATTTATATTTTCTTCTCTATGAGCAGAGACCAGGAAGTAACTATTCTCTTTTAACTTAAGTTCTTGCAGAATTTTACTTTTATGAATTTGAGCAGTGTAATGTGATAATATCTCAAACATTGGAGAGCCAGTTTTAATGACTTGATCTGGAGGGAGACCTTCGCGAAGCAGGTACTCTCTTGAAATATCACTGTAAGTAAGATTAATATCGGCTAAATGATCTACTAATTTTCGATTTGTTTCTTCGGGTACACGCTGATCAAAACAACGGTTTCCAGCTTCCATATGAAAAATAGGGATCTTTCTCTTCTTTGCTGGAATTACTGATAAACAACTGTTAGTATCCCCAAGCACAAGAAAAGCATCTGGTTTGATTTTTTCTAAAAGTATATCGATCTTGATTAAAATTTGCCCTATTGTTTGTGTTGCATTTTCTCCTGCAGCTTCTAAATAATGGTTTGGTTCTGGAACTTTTAACTCTTCAAAAAAGATTTCATTTAATGAATAATCATAGTTTTGACCTGTATGGACTAAAATATGATCTATTGATTCCGATTGTTCTAAGCGATTGATAACTCGAGAAAGACGAATTATTTCCGGCCTTGTACCGACAACGGTCATTACTTTGATTGGCTTTGTTTTCATACTTCTAAGTTACACTTTTTCAAAATAGACGTCTGCATCATCAGGATTATAGTGTTCATTAATCCAAAAAATAGTAATTAAATCTTCTGATCCAATATTTACTATTTTATGTGTAGTCAAAACAGGAATATCGACATAAGAAGGTTCTTTTCCGCTCAATTTAAATTGAATAATATCTTCATTGCCTATAGTTCTGAAAGCTATCATTGCATCTCCTTGAATTACTGAAAAGCGCTCAATCTTTCGGGTATGAAAATGGTTACCCCTAGTGACCCCTGGCTTTGTAGTAGAAAAAGAAACTTGTCCTTTTGTATAGGCTCTAATCAATTCTGAAAAAAATCCTCTTTCATCTTTATTTACTTTGTGAGGTATTGGGAAAAACTCTTTAGAATTTAATTCTGATCGAAAAGTATTAAAAAGTTGAATATCAAATAGACTTTCAAGTTTGGGGAAATTCCCATTTTCGATATATGTTTTTTTAAACTCATTTAATTGCTTTAATACTTCAGAAACTTTTCTTTCAGTTTGATGTGGAACTTCTATTTTATTAATTCCTTTTAATCCTACCGTGTTTAAAATTTGTCGAACTACATCCTCAACATAAATTAAAGAAACTTTGATATCCTGAATGATTTCTGTTTTTTCTTCTACAATTAATTGATGCGAAAAAGTAGTGATGAAAGAGTTATAATAAGGTTTACAAAATGGCCCAAAAATATTTGGGATAATTAATTGTACAAATGAAAAGTTTACTGATTTAGAGGCCTCAATTAAAATTTCTGCAGCCTTTTTTTTTGATTTTCCATAAGGCGTGTCCTCATATTCTTGTGTACTTGAAGAAAAAATCAGAATCCCATTAAATTTATTCTTAATTAAGCTAACTCCAAGGGTCTCGGCTAATTGAACATTGGTCTTAACTATTTCTTCTGAAGATTTATGACGGTTTAATCCTGCTAGGTGAACAATAATATCACAACTATCTATAAATTTAGATAAACCATTTTCATTATCAAAGAAAGAACGTTTAAAATCAATAATTTCAAATTCTTTAAACTTATATCGAATCTGATTTTTTAAATGGAATCCAAGAAACCCGTTGTGACCAGTAATCCCAATTTTTTTATTGGCCATTTATTTCTTTTTGAACTTCAGGTAATTCCATTAAAAGTTTTTTCATACTTACAAAATCTAGGCGATCAGTATTTTCAGAATTATACTCCCCTTTTAAGTCACTTGACTGACCTTCAGTGAAATACTTACTATAATTTAAATCACGATTATCTGCTCGTACTCGATAGTATTTGCCTAAGTCTTCTGCTTTTAACATTTCCTCTGCAGTTACTAAAGTTTCATACATTTTTTCTCCATGCCTTATCCCCATAATTTTAATTGGAACATCGGATTCAAACAAATCTTTCAGGGCTTCTGCTAAAGTTTTAATTGTAGCTGCTGGTGCCTTTTGAACAAATAAATCCCCTTGTTCACCATTTTTGAAAGCATATAAAACCAATTCAACCGCATGATCTAAGGTCATCATAAATCGTGTCATCTCCGATTGCGTTAAGGTCAACGGCTTTCCTTTTTTAATTTGTTCTATAAATAATGGAATTACTGATCCTCTTGATGCCATCACATTACCGTATCGAGTTCCACAAAAAATAGTTTTTTTTGAGTTTAATCCTCTTGATTTGGCTATCATAACTTTTTCCATTAAAGCCTTACTCATCCCCATGGCATTAATAGGGTAAGCTGCTTTATCTGTACTAAGAATTACCACTTTTTTCACTTCATATTTCTCCGCTGCAGACAAAACGTTTTCAGTTCCTAAAATATTGGTTTTAACTGCTTCAATTGGGAAAAATTCACAGGAAGGAACTTGTTTGAGTGCAGCTGCATGAAATATATAATCTACACCCTTAACAACATTGGCTACAGATTGAGAGTCTCTTACGTCACCTATATAAAACTTTACTTTTGAATTTTGAATGCGTTTTCTTAAATCGTCCTGTTTTTTCTCATCTCTACTAAAGATTCTAATTTCTGAAAATTCATTTTGTAATAATGTCTTATTTAAGAAAGCATTTCCAAACGAACCTGTTCCTCCTGTTATTAAAAGTTTATTGTTTTCAGCCATTCTTATAACTTTTTAATGTGTTTTCTATAAAGTCTATCGTTTTTGTAGCGGTTTTTTCCCAAGTATAATTTTTTAATTCTTTAATATTTTTAATGCTATAATTTTGTGATGTTTTTAATGATAATAACATATTTTCTAAGGTATCAAAGATAGAGTTTACCGAACTAGCATTAAAATAAAATCCTCCTTCTTTCAGAAATTCAGGCATCGGGCTTTTATCACTACAGGCAATCGGTTTACCAGAGCCCATAGATTCTAATAAAATATTTGGCATGTTTTCACAAGATGAAGCAAAAATTATACCATCATGATTAAAATATTGATCTGCAATTTCATTATGTGGGATATGTAAAATATGGTTAATGAATTCATGCCCAGGATCCACTTTATCAATAGTTCTCTTTAACTTATCCCCAGAGGGTCCGTAGATTATATCTCCAATTAATGTTAAAGACACTGGATAACCTTTTTCTTTTAATTTTGAGACGGCCTCTACAACATGCCATTGATTTTTATAAACATGTACAGTTGAAACATAGAGAAAACGAAAAGGACTTTTCACGGAATAGTTATCCAGACATTTAATTTCAACTTTTTTTGATATGAATTGATTTGAAATCCCATGATGAATAATTGCTGTGCTTTTATCTTCAATCTTTAAAACTTTGGTGATATACTTTTTTGCGTATTGAGATAAAAAAACAATACTTTCAGCATTTTTAAAACACTTTTGCTGCCTTTTAAAATTAATATAAAATTTTCCTTTTTCTTTTAGGCTTTTTATTTGTTTCCAAAATTCTCTCTCATGTAGCATCATATTTTGGGACATACCAATATAAGGCCTGAAATTACCTATGTAATCTCCTGTAATTGAAAATAATATATCACATTCTTTCTTTAAGATTTTATCAAATAAAAAAGATTGAAAAAAGATTCTGTGAAATTTTGATTTATTGAGAAATGAAAAGCTTTTTTTAAAAAAGCTAGAGTGGTTTGGAAGTTGATCTAAAACCTTTTGTGAAGCATAAATATTTAATTGATTCGAGGAATGTTTATTTATTTTTAAATAATTGATAAGAAATTGGCTTAAATGAGTAAAACCTCCCCCATCAACAATACTTGTTGCATCAATACCTATTATCAAAATAAAACTCTTTTAAAGAAAAACTGGTAAATTTTCGAAAAATACCTAAATGGAAAAAAAAAGAGTATTACATAAAATAGTTTTTTAAAAAAATTTAATTCTTT
>PAHL01000044.1 GCA_002711185.1 Flavobacteriaceae bacterium | reverse complement strand
TATTATTCAGCTCCTAAAAAAAAGGATAAGTATAAAACCTTAGATGAAGTAGACCCTGAACTTTTAAAAACTTTTGATAAGCTCGGAATATCCATAGATGAGCAAAAAAAATTATCAGGTGTAGCAATGGATATTGTAGTCGATTCTGTATCAGTAGCAACAACATTTAAAGATTCATTAGCAAAAAAAGGAATCATTTTCTGTTCTATCTCAGAAGCAATCAAAAGTCATCCTGAATTGGTAAAAAAATATATTGGAACCGTAATCCCTTCAAGAGATAATTATTATGCAGCATTAAATTCAGCAGTTTTTTCGGATG
This sequence comes from Flavobacteriaceae bacterium, assembly GCA_002711185.1. Classification (GTDB taxonomy): domain Bacteria; phylum Bacteroidota; class Bacteroidia; order Flavobacteriales; family Flavobacteriaceae; genus Marivariicella. Next base: position 19,586 of record PAHL01000044.1, on the reverse strand, counting down.
GATCATTTTGCTATATTCCTAAAGGTGTTAGATGCCCCATGGAGCTGTCAACATATTTTAGAATTAACCAGGCTGGAACTGGTCAATTTGAGAGAACACTCGTAATTGCTGATGAGGGAAGCTATGTTAGTTATCTTGAAGGCTGTACAGCCCCTTCTAGAGACGAAAATCAGTTACATGCAGCAGTTGTAGAACTAATTGCATTAGATAATTCTGAAATTAAATATTCAACTGTTCAAAATTGGTTTCCTGGTGATAAGGATGGAAAAGGTGGAGTCTATAATTTTGTTACAAAAAGGGGCATTTGCCACAAAAACTCGAAAATTTCTTGGACTCAGGTTGAAACTGGTTCAGCGGTTACATGGAAATATCCATCTTGTATTTTAAAAGGTGATAATTCAATTGGAGAATTTTATTCAATTGCAGTTACTAATAATTTTCAACAAGCTGATACAGGAACTAAGATGATCCATATTGGAAAAAATACAAAGAGTACAATCATCTCTAAAGGTATTTCAGCAGGGAAATCTCAGAATAGTTATAGAGGACTAGTTCAAGTTAATCCTAGAGCAAAGAATGCGAGAAATTTTTCTCAATGTGACTCACTATTAATGGGAAATAAATGTGGAGCTCATACTTTTCCATATATTGAAGCTAGAAATAACTCAGCTCAAATAGAACATGAAGCCACAACAAGTAAAATTGGGGAAGATCAAATTTTTTATTGTAATCAAAGGGGTATTGATACTGAAAAAGCTATAGCACTTATCGTTAATGGTTTTAGTAAAGAAGTACTAAATAAATTACCAATGGAATTTGCAGTTGAGGCCCAAAAATTATTAGAAATCACCCTCGAGGGATCGGTGGGATAAAAATTATATATTATGTTAACAATAGAAAACCTTCACGCAGCGGTAGATGGTAAAAAAATTCTCAGAGGAGTAGATTTGGATGTAAAATCAGGAGAAATACATGCAATTATGGGACCTAATGGGTCTGGTAAAAGTACATTGTCTTCTGTTATTGCTGGAAATGAAGTATATGAAATGACAGAGGGAAATATTGTTTTAAATGGAGAGGAAATCAGTGAATTAGACGCAGAGGAAAGAGCTCACAAAGGAATTTTTATGTCTTTTCAATACCCAGTTGAAATTCCTGGTGTTAGTGTAACTAACTTTATCAAAACAGCAATAAATTCATCAAGAAAAGCTCAGGGATTAAATGACATGCCTGCAAGTGAAATGCTAAAAAAGATCAGACAAAAAGCAGAACTTTTGGAAATAGATACAAAATTCTTATCAAGGTCTTTAAATGAGGGTTTTTCGGGAGGAGAAAAGAAACGAAATGAAATTTTTCAAATGGCAATGTTAGAACCAAAATTATCAATACTCGACGAAACAGATTCTGGATTAGATATTGACGCATTGAAAATTGTTGCTAATGGTGTTAATAAGCTCAGAAATAAAAATAATGCTGTTGTAATAATTACTCATTATCAAAGACTATTGAATTATATTTCACCTGATTTTGTTCATGTACTACATGACGGAAAAATAGTTAAATCAGGAACAAAAGATCTAGCACATGAATTAGAAGCAAAAGGATATGATTGGATAAAAGAAGATTCAAATTAGAAGATGGAATTAAAAGAAAAACTATTAGATTCTCATTTGGCTTTTGAAGAGCAGTCAGAAGTTAATGAAATCGTTCAAAACCAGAGAAGTAGTGCTCTCAGGATTTTTCAAGAAAAGGGATTTCCAACAAAAAAAATTGAAGCATGGAAGTACACTTCTTTAAATTCCATTTTAAATAAAGATTATGTATTATTTCCAAGAACTGATTCAAACATTGAGTTAAAAAAAGTCAAACAATATTTTTTACATGATATTGACACCTATAAGATAGTTTTTATCGACGGTATATATAGCCCATTTCTTTCAGATACTACTCACGACGGTCTAGATGTCTGTTTGCTATCTGCAGCTTTAAGTCAAATTAAATACAAAGAGGTTATTGACAAATATTTTAATAAATCTGTAATTAAGGATGAAAGTTTAACTGCTCTTAATACCGCATACGCAAGAGAAGGAGCTTACATATTTATTCCTGAAAATAAGGTGTCTGAAAAACCCATAGAAATAATGCATTTTTCTACTGGGGAGCAAAAAAGCTTGTGGCTACAACCTAGAAACTTAATTGTAGTTGAAAAAAACTCTCAGGTCCAAATAATAGAAAGACATCAAAGTTTACGAGAGCATAATATAGTAACCAATTCAGTTACTGAAATTTATGCTCATAATGATGCATTAGTTGATTATTATAAAATTCAAAACGACCTTGATTCAGCAAGTTTAATTGATAACACCTATATTAATCAAGAAAAAAANAGNCATGTNNGCGTTCATACCTTTTCATTTGGAGGNAATTTAGTAAGAAATAATCTTAANTATTTNCATAAAGGACAACATATAATGTCTACTCTNAAAGGTTTGACNATTCTTAAAGANAAACAACANATTGANCANAANACNCTNGTTAGTCATTCNAAACCNAATTGTGAAAGTCATCAAGATTATAAAGGAATTTTTTCNGATCAATCAAAGGGAGTTTTTAATGGTAAAATATNTGTTGATAAANTTGCTCAAAAAACAAANGCTTTTCAACAAAGNAATAATATTTTGATAGATGATAAAGCTACAATTAATTCTAANCCACANNTAGAAATTTTTGCTGATGATGTTAAATGNTCNCATGGCTGTACTATNGGACAATTAGATGAAGAAACATTATTNTANTTNAGATCAAGAGGTATTCCAAGAAAAGAGGCNAAGGCATTACTAACATACGCTTTTGCAAATAATATANTACAAAGTGTTCAAATTAATGTTTTGAAGAAAAGAATTAATGAACAGATTGCNGAAAAGTTNGGGGTTAACCTTGGTTTTGATTTATAATGATTGATATAAAAAAAATAAGAAATGATTTCCCAATTTTAAACCGTAAAATTAATGGAAATCAATTGATTTATTTTGATAATGCAGCAACATCTCAAACNCCAAAAGTGGTNGTTGACGAAATTGCAAATTATTATTATAATTACAATTCAAATATNCACAGAGGNGTTCATAAATTAAGCCAGGAAGCCACTGATGCATATGAAAAATCNAGAAAAATACTTCAAAATAATTTTAATGCTAAATATGACCATGAGGTTATTTTTACCTCGGGTTCTACNCACGGAATAAACCTTGTTGCCTCAGGCTATGCAAATATTTTAAAAAAAGGAGATGAAATTATTTTATCCAAAATGGAACATCATTCAAATATAGTTCCATGGCAGATGCTTTGTGAAAAAACGGGGGCTAAATTAAGGGTTGCTCCAATGGACACAAATGGAGTTTTAATAATGGAGGAGTATTCTAAAATATGCAATAAAAAGACAAAACTTGTCGTAATCTCACATGTTTCGAATGCTTTGGGAACAATAAATCCTATTGAGTCTATATTATCAATAGCTCACTCAAATAATGCTGTTGTTTTGATTGATGGNGCTCAGGCAGCTCCACANATAAAAATAGATGTTCAAGANTTAGATATTGACTTTTATGTCGTCTCTGGTCATAAATTGATGGGACCAACGGGAGTAGGAATTCTATATGGAAAAGAAAGACTTTTAAATCTTTTGCCACCATATCAAGGTGGTGGAGAGATGATAGATCAGGTAACTTTTGAAAAGACGACATATGCNGGATTACCACATAANTTCGAAGCAGGAACTCCAAATATAGCTGGNGGNATAGNCCTTGGAAAAGCTGTTGAATACATCAATGAAATAGGGTANGANACTATAGCTAAATATGAGGATTCGTTACTTAAATATGCTACTTCTGAGCTTCTTAAAATTGAAGGTTTAAAAATATANGGTGAATCTAAAAACAAAACAGCAGTAATATCTTTTAATATCAAATCAATTCATCCNTATGATTTGGGTACAATTTTAGATAAATTAGGAATTGCAGTNAGAACAGGGCATCATTGCGCACAACCAATAATGGATTTNTTCGAAATTCCNGGTACAATAAGAGCNTCTTTCTCTTTTTATAATACTAAGCAAGAAATTGATTTTATGGTTGAATCAATCAAACGAGCAAANGCAATGTTAGTNTAAAAAATAATTTTTTATGAAAAAAATAGCTAGCATACAAGAAGAGATTATAGATGAATTTAATTTATTNGATGATTGGATGCAGAGATATGAATACATGATTGAACTTGGAAAATCATTGCCAATTATTGACTCAAAAAATAAAATNGATGATAATATCATCAATGGGTGNCAAAGTAAAGTNTGGGTATATGCTGAGTTAAAAGAAAACAAAGTGATCTATACTGCTGATAGCGATGCAATAATTACTAAGGGTATTATTGCTTTACTCTTGAGGGTTTTTTCTAATCAACACCCTTCAGATATTTTAATGGCTGATACAAGNTTTATTGATAAAATTGGTTTAAAAGAGCACTTATCCCCTACAAGAGCAAATGGTCTTTTATCAATGGTTAAACAACTTAAGATGTATGCAGTCGCCTACCAAACNCAATTGAAATAAAATGGATNAAAAAATCAATGTTAATGATTTAGGTGAAAAAATAGTCAAGATGATAAAAACAATTTTTGATCCTGAAATTCCTGTTGATATATATGAGCTTGGATTAATTTATGATGTTTTTGTAAATGAAGATTTTGACGTTAAAATTTTGATGACTTTAACCACTCCAAANTGTCCTGTAGCNGAAACTCTTCCAGTTGAAGTTGAAGAAAAAGTTATGTCAATTNATGANGTCAAAAGCGCAAAAGTTGAATTAACTTTTGAACCACCATGGTCNAAAGATTTNATGAGTGAAGAAGCAAAATTAGANTTAGGAATGTTGTAATTTATGAAAAGTGAACCAATTTANAATAGAGTTNCNAATAGTCCTTTAATCACNATTGATTTAAAAGAATATCGTCCAAATGAGATTNGANTTTTTTTTGATTTAAAAGATNTTCTGGACGAATCAAANTTAATTCGTGAAAAAAATATAAGACAATTTATTAAGGAGCATGATTGGAAAAAATATTCAAATCAATTTGTTGCCGTTGGTTGTAGCTTAGATGTTGTAATTCCTGCTTGGACAAAGCTTATAATTTCTGCATCAATAAAGCCTTATTCAAAAAAAGTTGTTATTGGTAATTTAGAACAACTCGAAACTTCAATTTTTGAAGAAATCATCAATAATATAGATTTTGACAAATATTTGAATAAACCCGTTATTATAAAAGGATGTAGTGATGTTTATATTCCAGATTCCGCTTATGGATTTTTAATAAGCAAACTTCAACATTTTGCAAAGAAAATATCATATGGAGAGGCTTGCTCATCTGTTCCATTATGGTCATCCAATAAATAGTTTTTCAATAGATTAATGATGTTATCTAAACCAATACTTATAATAACATATTATTGGCCTCCTTCAGGGGGATCTGGAGTTCAAAGATGGGTGTATTTTTCAAAATACTTGAAAAAGCTTGGATACTCCCCAATCGTACTAACTATTGATTTAAAGTCAGCTTCATATCCAGCTATTGACAGGTCTTTAATTAATGAAACCCAAGGTATTCCAGTTCACTATGTAAAATCATTTAATTGGATAAAAATTTATTCATGGTTCAAAAAAGGTAAAAAGGACAAAATACCACAAGGCGAATTTTCAAAAAAAGGATTAGTAGATCACATAGCAGCCTTTATAAGAGGTAATTTTTTTATACCTGACGCCAGGGTTAATTGGGCTAAATCAGCAATTAAAGAAGCATTAAGAATAGTTAAGTCTCATAAAATTGAAAAAATCATAACTACTGGACCACCTCATTCAACACATTTAATAGGCCTAAATTTAAAAAAACAACTTAATTTTAAATGGATCGCAGATTTTAGAGATCCATGGACTGATATTTTTTATGTAAAATCTTTTTATAGACTTTCTTTTGCGAAAAAGAAAGATAAATTATTTGAAAGAAAAGTTTTATCCAACGCAAATGCAATTATAACGACAACCTCAGAAAACTTTCAAAAAGAATTACAATCGAAAATATCTATAAATCAAAATTTTTTTAAAATATATAACGGATATGATTCAGATTTGTTCAAAAAAATTAAAAAAAGAAAAAACAAAGATTTTCAAATTGTATTTACTGGTCTTTTAACAGAAAATCATCCATATAAAGAATTTATTGAATCATTTATTAAATTCCTAAAGAAAGATCCAAAAGTAAATGTAAAAATAATCCTTGCTGGTTCAATTTCAGAAAAAATATTGAATGAATTTAATCGAATATCTAATATTGAATTCCATGGCTATATAAATCATCAGGATGCAGTTAATTTAATGATCGACGGTAATATTCTATTGAATTTCATGTATAAACAAGAAAAAAATACTACTATGATTTCAGGAAAATTAATTGAATATATGGCAACAGGAAACCCTGTTTTGATGATTGGAGATAAAAAAAGTGAAGCATCTAAACTATTATCAAAACAAACTTATAATCTAACAGCAGATCCTAAAGAAACTAAAATTATATCAAATTTTATAAAATCAAATTATATTAACTGGATAGAAAAAAAGGAAATTAAGAACGAGGTTGATGTCATAAAAGATTATACAAGAGAGGAAACTACCAGGAGTCTAATAGAAATTATTGAAAAAATTTAATCATTATAGAATTTATTTTTTCTCAAAAAATTATTTATTTCTGAGGGGACCAAATCTTTAATTGAAAGATTATTTTTAATATTCTTTCGAATAAGTGTACTTGAAATTTCAATAAGATTTGCTTTAAAAAATCTGATATTTTTATGTAATTTAAATTCATTAGGAATAATTTCGTTATTTCTTGGGTAAACAAATATTTTATGATTCTCTAATATTTTAATATAGTTTTTCCATCTCTTAAAATTATTCAATAAATCACTACCCATCAGAAAAACGTATTCTATTTCAGGGTTTGTTTTTCTGAGAAACTCTAGAGTGTAATACGTGTAATTTGGCTTTGGAAGCTTATCTTCAATATCTGAGGACACAATTTTTGAATATTTTTTTATTCCAATCGTTACAATTTCAAATCTTTTAGCAAATGAAATTTTATCTTTTTTTAATTTGAAAGGATTTTCAGGTGTTACAATCAGAATTACTTCACTTAAGAGATTTTGTTTTAAAAAATAATTAGCAATTTCAATATGTCCATTGTGAATAGGATCAAAAGAACCAAAAAGAACACCTTTTGTAATCATCTATTTGATATAAAATCACTAATAATTTTATCTAATTCTAACTTAGCAACTCTTAAATCATCATTAACAATTATATGATCGAATTCATTTTCCTTTTTTAATTCTTTTTTTGCTTTAGAAATTCTAATATTAACGTTTTCTCTGCTATCTGTCTCTCTTTTTAGTAAGCGATCTTTGAGTGCTGATAAATTTGGTGGTTTTATAAAAATTGAAAGGGTATTTTCTTGGTAATAATTTTTAATATTTATTCCACCTTCGACGTCAATATCAAAAACAGCAATCTTTTTGTTATTCCATATTTTAAAAAGCTCGGATTTTAAAGTTCCATAATAGATCCCCTCGTATACCTCTTCATATTCAATGAAAGATTTTTCACTTATAGCTTTAATGAAAGATTCTTTTTTAAAAAAGTGATAGTCTTTACCATTAATTTCATTTCCTCTAGGAGGTCTTGAAGTAGCAGATATTGAAAACTCTAGATTTGAATTCTTATTCAATAAATATTTTACTAAAGTTGTTTTACCAGAGCCCGAGGGAGCAGATAAAACAATTATCTTTCCATCTTTCACTATAAAATATTTAAGAGTTGCTCTTTAATTTTTTCAAGTTCGTCTTTCATCTGAACAACAATTTTTTGGATTTCAAAATCATTTGCTTTAGAACCTATTGTGTTGATCTCGCGGCCCATTTCCTGACAAATAAAACCTAATTTTTTTCCTTGTGAATTATTAGAATTTAAAGTCTCCGTAAAATAGGAAATATGATTATTTAAACGAATTTTCTCCTCTGTAATATCAAGTTTTTCGATATAATAAATCATTTCTTGCTCTAAACGATTTTGATCAACTTCAACCTTTAATTTTTTTATTTCAGAATTTATTTTCTCTTTAATCTTCTTTTTTCGATTATTATCAACATTAGTAATTTTTCCAAGATATGTTTTTAATAATTTACAACGTTTTATAAAGTCATTAAAAAGTGTCTCTCCTTCCTGGTCTCGAAATGAAATAACCTTAAATAACGTTTTATCTAATAATGATAACAAACTTGATTTTTCCTCTTCATCAATCTCGTTTTTTTCAGTTTTGAGAGTTTCTGGAAGTTTCATCGCAATTGATAGAAGGTCAGACTCCTTATAGCCTTGAAAATTTTTTAATTGAGAGATATAACCCTCAACAATTGACTTATTTATAAAAGAGTTAGATTCTTCTTCATTTGATTTATATATGATTGAGAGGTCAATTTTTCCCCTTTTCAAAGAATCAGCTATTTTTTTTCTTAATATAATATCAAGCTCTTTGTACCTGTGGGGCAGTCTAGAGTTAACATCAATCGTCTTGCTATTTAATGTCCTTATTTCGATTGTGATGGTTTTGTTCTTTTGGATTAGTTCACTCTTTCCAAAACCAGTCATGGAAGAAATCATAGTCTATTTTATTTCTCGAATTTTAATATTTCTATAGNAAACTTTGTCTCCATGATCTTGAAGACCTATTTTNCCTGTATCAAAATAACCAAAATTAGGATTAAAAAGAGGNNNATAATTAACATCTTCNATATTCCTAAACTTTGTGTTTTCAATTAATTTATCCCATGTGGGTCCTTTTAATGGAAATGAAACAATTTTGGTGCCATTTAATTTAACTTCACCTTTATTTGTTAAATGATTTATTTTAAGAAGAACATGATTCCATTCTCCGGCTGGATTACAAACATTTGAGGTTGGTTCAACAATATCGTAGAGAGCTCCGGCTTGATGAAAGTTTGGTTTTATAAAAGCATCTTTATGTCTTTCATTATCAAGAACTTGAATTTCTGGACCAGTTATGTAGGGTGTTGGAAATTTTTTATCCTCAACAACTCCCCAAAAAATTCCACTGTTTCCTCCTTCTGAAATTTTCCATTCTAATGATAATTCAAAATTTGTGTAGCTATTATCTGTTACAATATCCTTACCTGTCCCACTACCAATATTTTTTTCATCAGGAGTTAGAACCATAGCACTATCAATAATAGACCAAGAATCAATTTTATCTGAGGAATTATATATATGCCAGCCCTCAAATGATTTTCCATCAAAAATTGTAATCCAGTCAGAGTATTCTATATCATTTGAAATCTCAGTCGTATTTTGAGTTGAATCGGTGTTACCTTTTTTCTTTTCATTTTGACATGATAAAATAAAAAGTAACATTAAGAGAAATATATTTTTCATTATTTTATTTTTTGTTTATTTAATACTTAAGATTTTTTTTAAATGATCCCTATCAATTTTACTGCCAGCAAAATCATCAAAAGTTTTTGTTGTGGCTTCAATAATATGATTTTTTATAAACTCAGCTCCTTCTTTAGCACCTTGCTCAGGACTTTTTATGCAACACTCCCATTCCATAACTGCCCAAAGGTCACATCCATATTCTGTGAGCTTTGAAAAAATCTGTTTAAAATCAATTTGTCCATCTCCTGGTGATCTATATCTTCCTGCTCTATCTTTCCAGTCACCATAACCACCAAAGGCACCTTTTTTACCGTTAGGCCTGAATTCTGAATCTTTTACATGAAAGGACTTAATAAAATCATGATAGTGATCTATATATGTTATATAATCGAGTTGTTGTAAAACAAAATGACTTGGATCATATAAAATATTTACTCTTTTATGATTTTTAGTTGCAGCAAGAAACCTNTCNAANGTAANACCATCATGCAAATCCTCACCCGGGTGTATTTCATAACAAACATCAACTCCTTGTTCGTCAAAATGATTTAGAATTGGCATCCATCTCTTTGCAAGCTCAGAAAACCCCATTTCGACCAATCCATTTGGCCTTTGTGGCCATGGGTGCCATGTATGCCATAAAAGAGCTCCTGAAAATGTAGCATGAGTTTTTAAACCTAGTCTTTTACTTGCNGTTGCAGCTTTTTTTACAGTTTCAATAGCCCATTTTGTTCTTGCAGATGGATTATTTTTAAATTTATCTGGAGCGAAATTATCAAACATCAAATCATAGGCTGGATGAACAGCTACTAGTTGACCTTGAAGATGAGTTGATAACTCTGTAATTTCAAGTCCATAGCTATTAATTTTTCCTTTTAATTCGTCACAATANGTCTGACTCTNAGCTGCTTTATCTAAATCAATTAAAAAATTTTCCCAAGTTGGAATCTGNATACCNTTATAACCAAGTTCNGANGCCCATTTACACATACCATCTAATGAATTAAACGGTGCTTTTTCNTCAACNAATTGAGCTAAAAANATTGCNGGTCCTTTTATTGTTTTCACTTTTATATTTTTANATTTCNTCCCAGGAATTATTGTTNTTATTTGATNNAANAGCTTTTTCTATAAAAAGCATNCCTCTTACNCCATCNGANAATTTNGGNTANTCACCNTCNAAAGATTTATNTCCNTTGATTGCTTTTGCNACNCCNTTATANATATTTCCCATAGCATCAAAAATACCTTCGGGATGTCCAGATGGAACTTTAATNCCATCNTGAGAAAAATCAGAATTGTATTCNTTTCCTCTTTTTANTNTTTGANATGGTTTGTTTTCAGTNAGATAATGAAGGTAGTTAGGATTTTCTTGCTCCCATTTCAAACTACCTTTTTCCCCNTAAATGTTAACCGTAAAATTATTTTCTTCACCGGTAGCAATNTGGCTTGCACGAATAANTCCCTTGGAGCCNTTTTCTAGATGAACTAATATCGTTCCATCAACATCCATATTATTATCCTCATATAGGTAATTAAGATCTGATAGAAGTCTGGAGACCNTGAGGTTTGTCACATACTCTAGCATGTCAAAGGCATGAGTNCCAATATCTCCTATACANCAACTAATTCCTGATTTTTCTGGATTTAACCTCCATGTATTGGCTCTTTTTTCACTATCATGAATAATTGGGTTTATCCATCCTTGATAGTACTGTAAATCTACTTTTTGAATTTTTCCAATTTTACCTTCTTCTATCATTTGTTTCATTTGACGAACCATTGGATAACCAGTATAGGTGTATGTGACTGCAAAAATGCANTTATTCTGNTTCTGAAGACTCTGAAGTGACAAAGCTTCTTCATAGGTGGTCGTTAGTGGTTTTTCACAAATAACATTGAATCCATTTTGAATTAACTTTTTAGCCATTGGATAGTGTAGAAAATTTGGAGTTAATATTGAAATAACCTGCATTTTTTCCTTCTCTGGTAGTTTTGATTCTTCTTCAATGAGGGTGTCAAAGTCTTTATAAATTCTATTCAAAGGCAAATCTATTTGTTTTGCGAAACCAATATTTTCCTCCCAAACTGGATTAAAAACACCACCCACTATTTTGAACTTATCATACATTTGAGAAGCTATTCTATGGACTATTCCAATCAGCGAGTCACCACCCCCACCTAAAATACCTAAACGAATTTTACTCATTTTCTAGTTTAATTTTTTCATCCCTAAAGGTAATGATAAAGAAGATTAGTACAAAGAGAGCAAAGCCAGAGGGTAACATCCAAATTTGAGTCCAATCGTGTCCAGAACTAGTAGCATAGAGATCAGTAATATTACCAGCAATTCTAAATCCAATCAACATTCCTAAACCATATGTTGCAAGGGTTATAAGACCCTGAGCTGAACTCTTAAATTGTTCACCAGCTTTAAAGTCAGTATATATTTGACCAGAAACAAAAAAGAAATCATAACATATACCATGGAGTATAACACCTATAATTAACATCCAAGTTCCTTGCCCAACATCTCCATATGCAAAAAGGAGATATCTCAAAACCCAAGCAAGCATTCCGACTATCAGAGTGGTTTTTATACCATAGCGCTTCAAAAAAATTGGGAGAAGTAAAATGAAAAGTGCCTCAGAAATTTGACCTAAAGTCATTACTGCAGCTGCTTTAGGCATTCCGATTTCATTTAAAAATTGATTAGCATGCTGATAATAGAAAGCAAGTGGAATACATATTAATATTGAAGAAATAAAAAATATTAAATACTTTTTATCTTTTAAAAGTGATAATGCGTCTAGGCCTAGAATTTTACTTATACTGTAGTCTCCTTTATCAGCAGTTGGAGGGGTATTTGGGAGAGTAAAGCTAAAGATCCCTAGAATTAATGAAGCTGATGCTGTCACATAAAAAGTATTTTCTAAAAGTTTTTGAGATTCCCATCCTAAATACCCAATAATTAGTCCAGCAATAATCCAACCAACAGTTCCAAAAACTCTAATAGGTGGAAATTCTTTGGAGGGGTCCTTCATTTGACGAAAAGCCACTGAATTTACCAGGGCTAGTGTTGGCATATATAGTATCATATACATAAGTATAAAAGGATAAAAAGAAATAAAACTATTAGAACTTCCAGCTAGGTATAGCAAAAGCGCTCCAACTAAATGTAAAAAACCCAGAATTTTTTGTGCTGAAAAATAGCGGTCAGCTATAAGACCGATAATAAATGGAGCAATAATTGCTCCAATAGACTGTGTCTCATATGCCGTTGCAAGTTGAGATCCACTTGCATTAAAGCTCTGAGATAAAAAGGTTCCCATAGTCACGAACCATCCACCCCAAATAAAAAATTCTAGAAACATCATTGATGATAATTGAAGTTTTGTTTTTGAATTCATGATATAAATTAGTTTAAATTAGTTTTAATAAAAGGTTTCTCGTAGCAATTGTTCCTTTATCATCGCTCATAGGAACCCCCCCATATTCTCCTCCTCCATACTCTACACCAATATAACCAGAGAAATCATGTTTCTTTATTATTTTTACCATTCTTTCATAATCAATAGATGTCTCATTACCTTGGTTATCAAAATCATACGATTTAGCACTAACAGACCCTAGACTTTTATCCATTAACTCATCAATACCTTGATATTTGTCATATTCCTCAAGACACTTATTGTNCCATCTTTCATTTTTCTCTCTCCTTAGACAGAAGTTTCCAAAATCAGGTAATGTTCCACAATTATTTTTACCAACAGCATTAATCACTTCAATTAATGATTTGGCATTAGATGATAAACCNCCGTGATTTTCAACCAATACATTTACACCATANGATTCGGCATATTCCCCGATTTTACCTAAACTTTCAATTGAAGTATTTTTCCAATCATTTGCGTNGTAGGCTTGNCCGCTTGGAACAAANAAATTNATTCTTATGGAATGGCAACCCATCGCAGCAGCAGTTTCAACCCATGGATAGTGGTTCTCGACTGCATTAAGTCTCTTATTCNTATTATTCTCGCAAAGGTCTCCTTCACCATCAATCATAATCATGAGATTTTTTATATCGTGATCTTCTGCTAATTGGTTATTTTTTTTTATNAATGTTTTTAATGCTAAATTTTTATTATTTGAATCCATTACATCATTATACAAAGCATTAACATGTTCAATTCCAGAAAACCCCCATTCGCTTGCGAGTTTTGGAAAGTCATAGGGTGAAATTTCTCTTCTNTTTATAATGTTATGTAATGACCATTGAGCAAGTGAAATTTTTATCTTATTATTTGTAAAAAAAGTATTTTTAATTTCATCGATTTGGCTTTTATAATTAGGGCTCAAACCAAAAGCACTTAAACCAATTCCTCCAAAAGCTAGATTAGCTATAAATTTTTTTCTATTCATCTTAATTAAGATTTGTGTTTGGTATTTTATTAAAAGTAAAAAAAATCAGTTAAATAAAAATTTTATCAGCCTATTTAAATATAACAGAGCTGTAAAGAATGAATCTAAATTTATAATTATTAAATTAAATTAGATAAAAAAATAAAAATACTTTTTACTTTAGTTATTAGTTTTAAAAAAACAAAACAAAGAAATATTATTCTATTAGATGAACTTATGATGTATATGTAATTTAACTAAGATGTTTGCTATGTTACTATATTATAGGTAAAATACGTTAAGCGTCACAATAAATATTTTGTGTATAAAAAAATAATTATTAATTAAATTTGAATAAAAACTAAAAACAGATGAATGTATTTGATTATGATGCAATAGTCGTAGGAACTGGTGTAAGTGGTGGATGGGCTGCNAAAGAATTATGTGAAAAAGGTTTAAAAACATTGGTCTTGGAGAGAGGTAGAATGGTTGAACATATCAAAGATTATCCTACCATGAATGATGATCATTGGGATTATCCTGCTGGAGATATTAAAACAAGAAAAATTAGAGAAAGACAACCTAAGCAAAATAGAACTGGTCAAGTAAAAGAACATTCAAAGCATTTTTTTGTAGATGATATAGATAATCCATATAATGAAAAAAAACCTTTTAATTGGTTGAGGGGATATCATGTTGGTGGCAGGTCTTTAACATGGGGCCGTCAAGTATACAGGCTTGGNGATATTGATTTTGAGGCCAATGCAAAAGACGGAATTGGTGTTGACTGGCCAATTAGGTACAAAGATATTGCTCCTTGGTATGATTATGTAGAGGAATACATTGGAATTAGCGGAGAAAAAATGAATTTACCNCAGCTTCCTGATGGAAAATTTCTTAAACCAATGGAGATGTATTGNGTAGAAAAAGATTTAAGAAAGTCTTTAGAGGAAAATTATGANGATAGAGTATTAACTATAGGAAGAGTAGCNCACATAACTGAGGGAACTAAACCAGGTCTTGGAAGGGTTAATTGTCAATTTAGAAACAGGTGTAGAAGAGGTTGTCCTTATGGAGCATATTTTAGTTCTAACTCTTCCACACTTCCTGCTGCAGCTGAAACAGGAAATATGACATTAAGGCCAAATTCCATTGTTTATGAAGTTATGTATGATAAGGATAAAAAAAGAGCCTCAGGAGTTAAAATNATTGACTCTGAAACTAATGAGACTTTTGAATTTACTGCGAAAGTAATTTTCCTTTGTGCTTCTGCTATTGCTTCAGCTTCCATTTTAATGCAATCAAAATCTGATCGTTTTCCAAATGGAATGGGAAATCAATCTGGGGAGTTAGGACACAATATTATGGATCACCACCTTGGTGTNGGGGCAAGGGGTATTTCTGANAAACATAAAGACAAGTATTACATAGGTGGAAGACCAAATGGACATTATTTGCCAAGATTTAGAAATTTAGGTGGAAAAACAAANATGAAGGATTTTGTCAGAGGATATGGTTATCAAGGAGGAGGAAGTAGAGGAGCATGGAAGGAGTACTCTAAAGAAATTGCTTATGGTGCGGATTTTAAAAAATCAATTCTCAAACCAGGAAATTGGGGGATTTCTTTAGGAGGATTTGGAGAAATNCTACCCTATCATGATAATAAAATGACATTAGATTACAATAAAAAAAATAAATGGGGACTACCTACCTTAACTTTTGATGCAACAATNCGAGAGAACGAGATAAATATGAGGAAAGATATNAGAAAACAGGCTGTTGAAATGCTTGAAAATGCTGGATTTAAAGATATTAAAAGTCACAATAATGAATATATTATGGGCCATGGAATACATGAAATGGGTACAGCAAGAATGGGNCGTGATCCAAAAACATCTGTATTAAACAGGAATAACCAGCTACACGAAGTACCAAATGTTTATGTAACTGATGGAGCTGCAATGACATCTGCAGGGTGTACAAATCCATCCATAACTTATATGGCACTGACTGCAAGAGCAGCAAATCATGCGGTTGAAGAGCTAAAAAAAATGAATATATAATANTATGAACAGAAGAAAAGCATTAAAAAACATTGGTCTTTCTTTAGGAACAATTTCTGCAACCCCAGCATTAATTAGCTTGCTAAATAGATGTCAGTCTGAATTAGANTGGAAACCAAAACTTTTATCAGTTGATCAAATGGAAGTTATTTCGAAATACCTAGATCTTATATTACCAAAAACAGAAGATATTCCTTCTGCCACTGAGCTTGGATTACATAAATGGATNGATGCTTATGCTTATGAATCACTTGATAAGGACGGAACAGAGGGATATTTGATACACTTAAATTCTTTAATTCTAAATTCTTTAGAAGTATCTTCTAAAAAAGAAGTAAATGAGCTATCAAATGATGATTATGATAAACAACTAAAAAAGTTTTTACTAGCAGATAAAAGTAAAATAAAACAATGGGAGAAAATGCGGACTGAATATTGGATGAATTCACCAAAAAACTCTTCATTACCCATTCCTGAAGAAGCAATGGCATATTATTCAATGATTACTATAAGAAATTGGGGAGTAAGAGGTTATAGATGGGGTAATGAGTACATAGCTAAGAATGTCCTTGATTACAGACCTGTGCCAGGACAACAAAAGGGTTGTGTGGACCTAAACAAAACAACAGGTGGTTTTGTTTGGGCACTCCAATAACTACTCGAACTAAACTTTTTTGATTNTGGTAGTTGCAAAATATACTCCTGCAAAAACCAACAACATAGCNACTATTTTGATAATATCAAGAGAATCATTTCCAGTTGATATTGCATAAACTATAGCTATTAATGGTTGTAAATATATGAAGGCTCCAATTGTAGATGGAGGAATATGCTTTAAAGCAAACATATTAAGTGAATAAGTTAAAAAGGTAGTTCCTATTACAACATAGGACATNCTCCAAATGACATCATATGGTAGTGTTTTCCATTGAACACTTTTAAATTCTACCAGTGTAACTGGCAAAGACAATACGAACCCAATGAAAAACATCCATTTCATTAATATTATAGTATTGTATTTTTCAGTTAACGGCTTTGAAAGAACTAAATATGCAGCAAAAGCNGTTGCNTTAATAAAAAACATGATATTTCCTAAAAAAGTATTAGGTGCATTTAAAGCTACTTTTTTCCCATAAATAATTAATGTTATTGCACCAGCAAAACCGAGTATAATACCAACTATTTTCAAAGAATTAATTTTTTCATTCAAAAAAATATATGAAAGAATTAAAACCATTATTGGTGTAAGTGTAATCATAACGCTACTATTAATTGGTGTTGATAGTTCTAAGCCCTTAAAAAACATTAACATATTAATACACATTCCTAATAGGGCTGCAAAAAATAATCTTATATAATCAGCTGTTTCTATTTTTTGATTTTTTACAAAAAAACTTAAAAAGAAAAAAATTAAGCCTGCACCTACTAATCTCAANTGAACAAATCCAAAGGCACCAATATGAGTTGGCATAATAACTTTAGCTATTGTATGGTTTAATCCATAGATAGTAGTAGCAGTTAATGTNGCAATTATTCCAAGTATTTTATANTTATCCATTTAAAAATTCTTTTAATGAATCAATATTTTTTTTTTCATTCCCAATAAAAATNTTTTTTTCGTGAATTAGAATAGGTCTTTTNAGAAATGTATAATGTTCAAGAATTAAATTTTTATAATCTAATTCGCTTAATTTTTTATTTTTTAAATTTCTTTTTNTANATAGNTGGGATCTTTTGTTAAATAANGATTCATAGCTACCTGAAGCATNCCTTAAAAGATCAATTTCATTTTCACTTATTTTAATTGATTTTACATCAATTTGCTTGATNGAAGATAAATTTAGATCGCTCATTATTCTNTTACAGGTTGAACATGTTTTCAGATAATAAAAAGCTGTCATATTCAANTAATATTTATACAAAGAAAATGTATTTTGAAATATCAAACTACNATTAATNTAAAATCAAATACATTTGTTTAAANATTTTTTTGTTGAAATGAAAAAAAAATTNCATTTTAATTCTAGGGTAATCCATGGAGGACAAGAAATTGACAAGTCTTTTNGTGCAGTTATGNCCCCGATATACCAAACCTCAACATATGCTCAATCTACTCCAGGCGGACACAAAGGATATGAATATAGCAGGACGCATAATCCAACAAGAACAGCACTTGAGAATTCATTAGCCAGTATTGAATACGGAAAATATGGATTGGCTTTTGCTTCTGGATTGGCTGCAATGGATGCAGTTTTTAAATTACTTAAACCAGAAGATGAAGTAATAGTAACTCATGATTTATATGGAGGATCGTATAGANTATTCACAAAAATATTTCAAATTTTTAAACTAAAATTTCATTTTATTGATCTTCANAATATTAAAGAGGTTGATTCTAGAATTAATAATAAAACAAAATTAATTTGGGTTGAGACACCTACAAACCCAATGATGAATGTTGTGGATATTGATTCAATAAATAATATTGCTAAGTCCAAAAATATTTTATTAGCAGTTGATAATACTTTTGCTTCTCCATACTTGCAAAACCCACTTAAACAAGGAGCTGATATTGTTATGCATTCAGCAACGAAATATATTGCTGGTCATAGTGATGTTATATTGGGNGCCTTAATTGTAAACTCAGATGAGTTGTATGAAAGATTAAGTTTTATTCAGAACGCAAGTGGAGCTGTTCCTGGACCTATGGATTGTTTTTTGACCTTGAGGGGTATAAAAACTCTAGCNGTGAGAATGGAAAGGCACTGCTTTAACGGAAAGAAGGTAGCTGAGTTTCTTTCGGCTAATAATCTAATCGAGAAAGTATATTGGCCAGGATTAAGTTCGCATCCAAATCATCATATCGCAAATAAACAAATGAAAGATTTTGGTGGAATGATTTCTTTTATACCAAAAGGATCAGATATTAAAAAGACTATAAGAATAATTGAAAACTTTAAAGTTTTTACTCTAGCGGAGTCTCTGGGCGGTGTTGAAAGTTTGGCTGGACACCCAGCAAGTATGACCCACGCATCAATTCCAAAAAAAGTAAGAGAAGAAAGTGGAGTTATTGATACGCTTATAAGACTAAGTGTAGGGATAGAAGATTATCGAGATTTGATTGATGACATTACTCAAGCAATTAATAAATAACCTTTCTATATTTGTGATTTATGAATACATTGGTAATTCAAAAAAATAAAAAGGTTTATTTTTCTTCAGACCAACATTTTGGGGCTCCATCCTATGAATCCAGTAAAAAAAGAGAAGAAATTTTTCTGAATTGGTTAAATTTTATAGAAAAAGATGCTGGTGCTTTATTTCTCTTAGGTGATCTTTTTGATTTTTGGTTTGAGTACAGCAAAGTTGTACCTAAAGGGTTTGTAAGAATTTTAGGTAAATTGGCAAATATTTCAGATAAAGGTATTCCTATTTATTTTTTTGTAGGCAACCATGATTTATGGATGAATGACTATTTTACTAAAGAGCTCAATATTAAAGTTTTTATTTCTCCACAAGAGTTCACGATTAATAAAAAATCATTTTTGATTGGGCACGGGGATGGTATTGGTC
>PAHL01000043.1 GCA_002711185.1 Flavobacteriaceae bacterium | reverse complement strand
AAATCTTGTGATTGAGGATTCAAGTATTGCAAATGTTAGATTAGGAGAAGAAGAAGGATACCTTGCTTTATTCTTTGAGCTNCCTACTGATGGTCCAGAGGGAGAAACTAAAATAAAATTTAATGTTTTCACAGCTGATGGAGGTTGTGGAGAAGAGTACTCAGTTAGAATTGTTTCCATATTTGATGAACAATATTATGAAATGATAAAATCAGGAGGAGGACCAGGTGAAGGAGGTCCTGGTGACGGAGGACCAAATGATGGAGGACCTGGAGATGGTGGTCCAGGAGCACCAGAGGACGAGTGTTATGGAAATGCACCTTATCCAGGCGATGATGGATGGTGTGGAGAAAATACAGAAATAATTTTCTTAGAAAATTTCTATGCTTATGAAGAAATTGTTTCAGGTGATCTAAGAACAATCGATATAGCAGGTGAAAAAGTATTTAGTGAACCTGGAGTTTTCACTGCTAATGTGTTTAGTGATAATAGTTGTGTTGCAACAATATCAGAATTTGCTGGCGGATCAGTTACACTTCAGTTTACTGGAGAGCCTGGAGCAACTGTTGTTGTATTTGAATTAAGAAATGATGATTTAGAAGACTGTAGAGCAGCTGTGGCCTTTTTCGTTGATGTCAATTTAGCTCAAGGTGGTGGCGGTGGACCAGGTCCAATAGATACTGGAGATACTGCAACTGGAGACGACTCATTTGTTCCTAGTAATGGAGAAGGATGTGAGTTTGGTGATCTTCTCTCGCCTCTGAAAGTTGATCCAACAGCTACACTTGCCACTAGAGACTTATCAGCTGAAATTGCAAATCTTGATCTTCCAAGTGATGCAGAATATTATATTTTTGGTGGTTCATCAATTCCACTTGATAACCTTGGAACAATTGATGAAAATGGCATATACTCAATAAATCTCCCAGGAGAAGAAGTATTTGCTTATGTAGCAATTGCATACCACGAACCTGGTAATAGAGAAAATTGTTATGGTGTTGTAGACTTTGATATTGAAGCTAGTATTGGTGATTTTGGTGGTGGAGGAAATGTAGGTGTTCCAGGAACTGGTCCAGGAGCAGTGCCTAAAGATAATACTCAAAATACAAATACAGCAGGAAGCCCAGGAGAAGCTCCATATCCAGGTGATGATGGTTGGTGTGATGTTTCAACAGAGGTAATACAATTAAACGATGTAATAACAACCACTAGTGAAAAAACAGTTACTACTGTTTTAAGTCATCCATTACTTGACGAGCCTGGGATCTCAATAGCGAATGTATTTACAAATAATAGTGAAATTGCAACAGTAAATAATTTCTTTGCTCAGAATAACACTGTTATCCTTGATCTTACAGGTAACGATGGTGGAGTAGCAATTGTAGTAGAGGTAAGGAAAACAGGTGAAAGCGATCCAACAAAATGTGCTGCCGCAATGTTTTTCATTCTTGGAGTATTGGATGCAACTGAATTAGAGTGTGAAGTAACAAATGAATTTCCAGCTATCTTTGTAACTCCAGATGAGAAAAAAGTTGAAATAGACTTAAATCCATTCTTTGATGGATTTGGAGGCTTTAAAATATATTCACAATCTTTCCAGTTAAGCATACCCGATCCATTTTTATCAGTCGGAGAAGCTAAATTAGAAGGTTCAACGCTTAAAATTAAATTTGCAGGAATAGAAGGTTATGATGTTCTAACATTCCAAAATAGTGACCTTGAAGGAAATTGTATTAACTTAATTGAAGTCCCAGTTATAGTAGACGCAAATGCCGTAGCTGAAGACTCTTCAGGTTTTGGTGATACTGGTCTAGACAGTTCAGATTGTCCAAACTATTCACTTCCAAATGACGGTGTAGTATTTGTGGAAATTGGAACCCCAGAAGTTGCAATTGATCTTGGCCCCGCTTTAGAACAGATGCCAATTTTCCCAGAGCAAGTAAAAATTGATCTTTTCACATTTGGAGATCCTTTTGTAGAATCAGGTATTGGAGATGATAATGTATTTAGAGGACAGCTACCTGAGGTATGGGATTATTTTGGTATTGATATTAAGTATTCAGATGCTGAAACCGGTGAGTGTTTAGCATTTATAATTGCAGACGTCTTTCCTCTTCAAGATGGTGGAGGTACAGATCAATGTATAGTTAGTACTGTTTATGCTCCTGGTCAAGTACCGGAGCCTGAATTTTTCCCAACTAATACAACTGAAACTTCTGAGAAATTAGAAGACTTCTTTGTAAGTCCATCAGGAAATACACTTACTTTCGAAGTATCATCAACTTCAACTGATGTGATTTCGGTATTCCTAAATGCCAATAATCAAATAATACTTACTTCAACGGATAAAATTGGAGATGTAGACCTGGTTATTAAGGCAATTGATAGTACTTCAGAATGTGAACTAATACTGAATATTCCATTCTTTGTTGGAGATGAAGATCCAAATGCTCCACCAGACTTTAATTGTGTTCAGTATATAGATGAAATTTTCCCTATTTATGCATCTAATGCTGACCCAAGGAAATTTTCAATAAATCTTGAAAACCATTTATTCATTCCACCAACTGGTTTTTCAGCTAGTCTTGTAATGCCAGAGAATTGGTCTGAAACAGGTTTTGTTGATATTAGGTTAGATGGACCTTTTATAAGAATTAAAACAGATGAAAGATTTGGAGCAGCTAATTTCCAAATTATATATAGTGATGGACCAGCGGCATCTGCTAACAGTACATGTGAATCAGGAACGATAGACTTATTTATTGAAGTCAATGATGATCTTGCTGCTTTTGAGGCTCAGTTCCAGGAATTATGTGGAGATACTTCTTCATTCCTGAATACTGATCACCCAGCTACGGTAATAGAGCTAGGCTCTCGTGAAGAGACGAAGGTTGATTTGTCTAAATACCTATTGGATCAAGGTGCAAATGTTGATTTCTATGTTAGATATGATTTGCTTTTCCCTCCAGGAACATTTGATGATCCAAACTTTGTGCCTTTCATTGATGGTTGGGTTTCTGGACCTAACGTTAATGCTGGGAGTGGAAGAGAGCTTATTGTTTTTGCACCAAGATTTGAACCAGGTCAAGGGGTCATTCCAATGGCTATTTATGATATGGATACTGGTTGTGAATACTACTTTGATGTTCCAATTGATGTTCAGGATAATCTAGGTATATCTGATATTGAATGCCCGAAAACTATTATTGATTTTGCTGATTTCAATATTAACCAAGGCGTNCCAATTGAAATAGCTATTTCAGATTTCTTTGATCTTACTANTGATNTTGAAGTTGAGTTTGAGTTTGGATCTGAAATGGGTAAAGTAGATATAGAATTAAGTGCGAATGTAGATGGTCCATTATTATTGATTACTCCTAAAGAAGGAGTCGANAACTTAGGGGATGAATTTATATTCCTTTTCGCGAGTGACATAAATAAATATTGTGAAGCCTTTAGTAATATATTCTTAAGAATTTTACCTGAAGGTATAGCAGATCTATCTGAAAATTCTTGTCCAGAACCAACGGATCTGTTCCAATATGAGTATATATGGCCTGAAACTCAGGACTTCCTATCACTGAATGTTAATGATTACTTTATTGATCCAGATGGTGAGCCACTTGAAATATATATATTCATTGAGGACAACCCTCAGATTGACTATACATACAGAGACGGTATTCTTGATTTATACTTGAAAGAATTTAAATTTGGAAAAGTACCAATCTTTATAGATGCAGTTGATAATCTTGGTTGTATGGTTCATGAGATTGCTGAAATACAATTTGGTGAAAAATCTGCAGATCAGGCATTTAATAGGTGTCCTGAAATCACAGAACAAGGACAAGCTAACTTAGACGCCATACTTGCCTCTCAAGGAGTCGTTGAAGATATAATTGCAAGCGATGTTGAATATTTCAGTGTAGCATTATCTGATGTATTTACCGATAGGGATGGCGACGAGATTATCTACCAGGCATTTAGTTTAAATCCAGCAATAGCAACTGCAGAGGTTGTAAGTAATACTTTGATAATTTACTTCTTACCTAACCANTATGAAAAAGCTGATTTTGAATTAATCGCAACTGATGGTGATCCATTCTGTGATTCGAGTTATCCATTTAGTATCACGAGAACACCTCCTGCAAATGCAGTAGCTGTAGTTGTTTGTCCTGAGGTTACAGCACAAATTCCGCCGATACAAGTTATTCAAGGTTCAGAGCTTAAATCAATACCATTGGCTAATTTATTCGCAGATGTNAGTTCCTCCAGCTTTAATTTCTTTGCTGCTAGTGAAAACAATGAAATTGCAGTAGCTTCACTTAAACGTGATAAATTAATNATAGAGTTTTCATCTACTTCAGCTGGTAATACTATAATTAATGTTGCTTCAAGTAATGTTTCTGGAACATGTAGTGCAGATTTAAGCTTTGCTGTAACTGTATTTGAAAAACCAGCAGATGAGGTAACTGTAGTTAATTTAGCCCCAGAGTTCGAAGTTCAGAGTGCTAGCATTAAAGAGAATGATGGAGGTGAAGTAGCTCTTGATATCAAAAAGTTTGTTTCTGAAATTAAGGTTACCGATCCAGAAGGATCTAATATTGACCTGAGNATAATTGGAGGTAATGAAGCCGNTAACTTTGAATTAAGTTNAGATGTTAGTNGTACNACANNATNNATTATAAATCAANTTGGTGTTGTAGANNNTGAAACTAAGNNTGAGTATGTATTAAAGTTATCTGCTAATGATGGAGATAAAGCNACAGAATATGACTTCAANATTAATGTTGAGGANATTAAAAATGCTTCCACTAATGCAGACTTTAACTTTAAGGTTTATGACCAGGATCAAGCTACCGAAACTGCGGCTGCTTCATCTACATCAGGACGAATAGCTAAAAACGAATCTTACAAGAGATTTACTAACCCTCGTCACAGTAGACAAATGAATGTTGGTAAATGGAAAGTTCGTAAGAAGATAACAGGAGGACAAGATTCAGATTTATTTACAATCAAATCTGTTGATAGTGGCGATGACGCTCAGTTTAGAGGTGGAATGTCAACAATTGAAGATGTAATAGTCTTTAAAAATCCACCAGACTTTGAGAATCCTCAAGATCATAACAGAGATAATATATATGAAGTTGAAGTACAGTTGATCAATGTGGATGACGGTGGATCTGAAATACCAATCTTAGTAAATCAAACTGAGATAACGGTACCAGAAAATGACACGAACACAATTGAGATTCAGTCAATAGGAGCTACTCCATCGCAAGATACTGACGGTGATGGTGTACCTGATGTAATCGATAACAGTCCATTATACGCAAATGCTGATCAATCCGATGCAGATGGTGATGGTGTTGGAGATGTTACAGATGACGATGACCAGGATGGTGTATGGAATCCAAACGATGGATGCCCNACTACCACTCTAGGAAATAGNGTAGANTTCTTTGGATGTAGTATTTTCTANTTACCACCAAACAATTTCTCTATAACTAAATCAGAGAAGTGTATNGGAACNAATTCAATTTCAATTNGNGCAGTAAGAGATGATTTAACTTANTCNGTNACAGTNTCNGGNACTATTTCTAAAACAGAGACATTTACTGGATCTGAGTATAAATTTGAGAATTTATCTGCAGGAAATTACTCCGTGTGTTTAACCGTTGTAGGTCAAGATGCTTCTGTCTATGAAAGGTGTTATACAATGAATATTGNTGAGCCNCAAGCTTTAGATGTATTTAGTATGGCAGACGCTGGAAATAATGTTGTAACGTTTAATTTAAGTGGAGGTACTATTTACAACATTGTTCACAACGGAATTACCACTCAGACCGACAAAGAAAGCTATACAGTTTCTCTTGATCCTGGAATGAATGAAATAAGTGTTAGTACGGGTATAGAATGTCAAGGATATTNTGAGGCTAGTTATTTCAATTCTAGTCCTGTTGATCTTGCTCCAAATCCATTTAACAGCTCACTTAACCTTTTTGTTGGAGGACAAGACGAGACAGTAACTGTAAGTGTATTTAATATGGCTGGAGCCAGAGTATTAACCATGGAAAAAGAATTAGGATTTAGCTCTAGAGACATCGAGTTAAATACTACTTCTCTTATGGGGGGTACTTATATAATTAAAATTAATGGTGCAACAACCAAACAGTCGTTTGTTGCAATAAAACAATAAAATTATGAATCGTTTAATAACCTTAATATTTGTTTTTGCTATAATAATTAGCTGCTCTAAAGGTGGGGGTGGAGATGAATCTCCTGCTCCAGTTACNCCAGTGGTAGTTCTAAATCCCGGGAAACCNTCTTTAGTGTATCCTGATAATGGAGCTCCATGTGAAGATGGAACTTCGATAAATGATACACAAAGTGAAATTAACTTCCAGTGGACGGCTGCTCAAAACGCCGAGAGTTATTTGTTAAGTGTCACAAACCTAACAACAAACACGGAACAAACTTTCAATTCTGCTGTTGCAAATATTTCAGTAGCACTTGTGAAAGCAGACCCCTANAGATGGACGGTAACTGCACAAGGAAAAACTGGTTCAACACCAGCAGTTAGTGATGCATGGAAATTTTATTTAGCAGGAGATGCACAAGTAAACTATGCTCCTTTTCCTCCTGAGCTTTTAGCTCCNTCACCTGGGGCTACAGTTTTTGCATCTGCTGATAATAAACTTGAGTTGCAATGGAGCTCCTCGGATGTGGATAATGATTTATCTAGTTATGATCTTTATATTGATACAACCGATGGGACAACATTGCTTCAATCTGTTTCTCATTCAACAGAGACTACTTCAGTTATTGTTGATGTAACGGGGAATACAGTTTATTATTGGAAGGTAGTTGCAACTGATGCTAATGGAAATATTAGTGATTCTGGAATTTACAGTTTTAGAGTTAATTAAGCTCTAGGGTTTTTTTTTTAACAACTGTATTTATAGTACCTTTAATTGTCANAAAAGGCTTGAAAAATATTTTTCAGGCCTTTTTAGTTGTAACATAAATGAAAGCAAATAAAGACTATTGGAATAAAAACTTGATGTATTTAAGATACTTACTCTTTGTTTGGTTTATTGTCTCATTTGGTGCAGGTATTCTATTTAAGGATTTTCTTAATTCATTTTATCTAGGTGGTTTTCCACTTGGTTTTTGGTTTGCCCAACAAGGATCTGTTTATGTTTTTGTNATACTAATTTTCATATATGTCTATCTGATGAATAGATTAGATAAATCACACGGATATGATGAATAAAAAAAATAAATCTTCCAATAAATTATGAGTGTTCAATTGTGGACATATGTCCTAGTAGGATTAACATTTTCTATATATATAGCAATAGCGATTTGGTCTAGAGCATCCTCAACAAAAGAGTTTTATGTTGCAGGAGGAGGAGTTTCTCCACTGGCAAATGGAATGGCTACAGCTGCAGATTGGATGTCAGCAGCTTCTTTTATTTCTATGGCTGGACTAATATCCTTTCTTGGATATGATGGAAGTGTATATATTATGGGGTGGACTGGAGGCTATGTTCTTCTTGCTTTACTTCTAGCTCCTTATTTAAGAAAGTTTGGTAAATATACCGTACCAGATTTTATAGGAGAAAGATATTACTCTAAAACCGCAAGAATAGTTGCTGTAATTTGTGCTTTGCTTGTGTCATTTACATATGTAGCCGGTCAGATGAGAGGCGTAGGTGTTGTTTTTTCAAGATTCTTAGAAGTAGACATAAATACTGGAGTAGTAATTGGAATGGTCATAGTTTTATTTTATGCGGTAATGGGTGGAATGAAGGGAATTACATATACTCAAGTTGCACAATACTGTGTATTAATTTTTGCTTTTATGGTCCCTGCAATTTTCATATCATTTTTAATGACTGGGAATTTAGTTCCACAAATAGGAATGGGGTCAACTTTGAATGACGGTTCNGGAGTCTATGTTTTAGATAAATTAAATGCCATAAATAAAGACCTAGGATTTAATGAATATACCAACGGAAGTAAATCAATGATTGATGTATTAGCTATAACTTCTGCCTTAATGATAGGCACTGCAGGATTACCACATGTCATAGTGAGATTTTTTACAGTAAAAAAAGTTAGGGATGCGAGAAAATCTGCTGGCTTAGCACTCCTTTTTATTGCTATTCTTTATACAACAGCACCTGCTGTTTCTGTTTTTGCTCGAATTAACTTAATTAATACCGTAAACGATAAACCCTATACTGATATGCCNGTATGGTTTAGTAATTGGGAACAAACTGGACTCTTGAAATTCAATGATAAAAATCAAGATGGAAATATTCAATATGTTGCTGACCCTAGTATAAATGAACTTTACGTAGATCCTGATATAATGGTTTTAGCAAACCCTGAAATAGCTGATTTACCTGGTTGGGTAATAGGTCTTGTTGCAGCGGGTGGATTGGCAGCGGCATTATCAACTGCTGCTGGATTACTTTTAGTTATTTCATCTTCTATTTCTCATGACTTGATAAAAAATACAATTAATCCAAATATTTCAGATAAAGGAGAACTATGGGCTGCAAGAATTTCAGCAACAGTAGCAGTTGTGGTAGCTGGATATTTTGGAATTAATCCACCTGATTTTGTTGCCGCTGTAGTTGCTCTAGCCTTTGGATTGGCAGCCGCTTCATTTTTCCCAGCAATTATTTTGGGGATTTTTTATAAAAAAATGAGTAAAGAAGGTGCTATTGCTGGGATGCTTGTTGGAGTATCACTCATGCTTTATTATATTCTGAAATTCAAATTTGGAGTTTTTGATGGAGGAAAANCATCCGTACCTGGATTACAAGATGAGTGGTGGTTTGGAGTCTCTCCAGAGGGCTTTGGTTCAGTTGCTATGGTATTTCATTTTGTAGTTGCCCTAATTATAAATAAATTCACTCCTNCTCCTCCGAAAAAAGTACAAGATATAGTTGAAAATATTCGTATCCCTGTTGGTGCATCTCCGCCAAATATTCATTAGATTTATTCTTTAATCTTTTAAACCTATGTCTGATTATTTAATTAATACTCCTGAGGATTATAATAAGATTTATCAAAAATCTACTAATGATGTAGAGGAGTTTTGGGGTACGTTAGCNAAAGATAATTTTAAGTGGCAAAAGCCGTGGAATTCAGTTTTAGAGTGGGATTTTTCTAAACCTGAAGTTAAATGGTTCCAGGGTTCCAAATTGAATATAACAGAAAATTGTATTGATCGNCATCTAGAGAACAATGGAGACAAAACTGCTATTATTTTTGAACCAAATGATATAAATGATAAATCCGAACATATAAGCTATAGTGACCTTCATAGGAGAGTCTGTAGAATGGCAAATGTTTTGAAGGATATTGGTGTTAAAAAAGGAGACAGGATTTGTATCTATTTACCTATGATACCTGAGCTTGCGGTTAGTGTTTTAGCCTGTGCCAGAATAGGTGCAGTTCATTCTGTTGTTTTTGCCGGTTTTTCTTCCTCAGCTTTATCCACTAGGATTAATGACTGTCAATGTGAGGTGGTTATTACCTCAGATGGTTCATTTAGAGGTAACAAAATTTTAAATTTAAAAGAAATAGTTGATGAGGCCCTCAAAGACTGCCCTCAAGTCTGCTCAGTTTTAGTTGCAGAAAGAACTAAATCTAAAATTGAATTAAAACATGGAAGGGATAAACTACTTAATGATTTACTTAAAAATTCAAATGACAGTTGTCCAATAGAAGTAATGGATTCAGAAGACCCTTTGTTTATTTTGTATACCTCGGGATCTACAGGTAAGCCCAAAGGCATGGTTCATTCTACTGCAGGATATATGATAGGTGCTGGCTATACATTTAAAAATATTTTTCAATATCAAAACAAAGATATTTATTGGTGTACTGCTGATATCGGATGGATTACAGGTCACTCCTATATTGTTTATGGGCCATTATTAAATGGAGCTACTACCATAATGTTTGAAGGTGTTCCTTCCTATCCTGACTACGGAAGATTTTGGAAGATAGTTGAAAAACATAAGGTTAATCAATTTTATACAGCACCAACTGCTATTCGTGCACTGGCCAAGGAATCAATAGATTATGTTAATAGTCATGATTTATCATCATTGAAGGTTCTTGGAACGGTTGGAGAACCAATAAATGAAGAGGCCTGGAAATGGTATAATAAAGAGATAGGAAAAAATAAATGTCCAATAGTAGATACTTGGTGGCAAACAGAGACTGGATCGATCATGATCTCATCAATCCCTAATGTGATAGATAGCAAACCAACCTATGCAACCCTCCCTTTTATCGGAATTCAACCATCTTTAATGGATGAAAATGGAAATGAAATAAAAGAAAATAATGTGGATGGGAGATTGTGTATTAAGTTTCCTTGGCCTTCGATGGCAAGAACCATTTGGGGTGATCACAAACGCTATAAAGAAACTTATTTTTCTGCTTTTAAGAATAAGTATTTTACAGGAGATGGAGCATATAGAGACGACCAAGGTTTTTATAGAATAACAGGAAGGGTTGATGATGTTATTATCGTATCAGGACATAATCTTGGTACTGCACCAATTGAAGATGTAATAAACGAACATGAACTTGTTGCAGAATCTGCGATTGTAGGAGTACCACATGATATAAAAGGAAATTCATTATTTGGATACATAACCTTAAAAGAGGAATTAGATTTGGGCGCTCATAATGATATTAAAAAAGATATTAATCAGTTAATTTCAAAACAAATTGGCCCTATAGCAAAAATTGATAATATTGAATTTGTTCCTGGATTACCGAAAACAAGATCAGGAAAAATAATGAGAAGAATTCTAAGAAAAATCGCTCACGACGATATCAATAACCTTGGTGACGTTTCAACATTATTAAACCCCGAAATTGTCAAAAAGATAATTGATATAATTATAAAATAAACTTTTGAAGAAAACCAAAAATTTCTATTCTATTTTTAATGAAAAATTAGAATTACTTAGAAGTGAAGTCAAGAATGTGCCAAAAGCTAAATTTATTGCATACTTAATAGGTCTTTTTATGTTCCCAGGAGGATCAATTCTATGTTTATTCGCATTGTATTTAAGAATATTTAAAACTCATAAATAATGCTAAAACATTTCCTAGTTTTTTTGCTCCCTAATTTAATTTTCTGTCAACTTGAGGTAACTGAAATCGAGTTGCCAAAAATTTTGAGAGAGACCTCTGCACTGGAGTATTATAGAGGAAATTTTATCACATTAAACGATTCTGGAGGAGAACCAAAACTATATTCTTTTAACAGCTATGGAGAAATATTAAATGAATACAAAATAAATGGGAGTGTTAATAGAGACTGGGAAAGCTTGGCAGCTGACAATAATAATTTTTACATATCTGATACCGGAAATAGAGGAAACAGAAAAGATTTGACAATCTACATATTAGATCAAAGCTTAGTTCTAAAGGATTCAATACAAATAAATTATAAAACTCAAAAGAAATTTAAGAAAAAGAAAAAAGATAGATACGATGCTGAAGCACTAGTCTCTTTCGGCTCAGACCTTTTATTATTTTCAAAAGATTGGAAAAATTATAAAACCCAGATTCATATAATTCCAAAAAAATCAGGAAGTTATTCTTTACAACCAATTGCTGAAGTAGAGGTTAATTCTTTGATCACAGGCGGTGATTATGACCCTTTACAAAAAAAATTAGTTTTAACTGGAACTGAGTATACCAAAGATAATGAGAGAAAACAATATTTGATTTTATTTTCAAATTTTGATTTAAAAAATATTAACAATATTACATTTGATAAGCACCAAATTCCTGTTTCATCTGCTCAAATAGAAGCTATAAAAATAAGTGATTCAGAGACATTTTGGCTAACTTCTGAAAATGAGGGTACTGGTTTTCCTAGGCTTTTCAAAGTATGCTTGAGTGATTTTTAAGTAGGTTAAAATTTATTAATTACCTTGTATCTAAAAAACTAAAATGAAAAGAATTGATTTTATAAAGAAGTTTGGACTATTGACTGGGGCAACCAGTTTTGTCCCATCTAATTTATGGGGAATATCTAGTTCATTAAAAAAACTACTTCCAGAGGTTGGTATTCAATTATTTTCACTACCACTTCTGCTCAACAAAAACTTTGAGCAATCTATATCTATGTTATCAGAGATAGGTTATTCTTATTTAGAATTTTTTGGACCATATTATTTTAGTTCCCCAAGTGTAAAGGATACGTGGAAAAAATATTCTTTTTTTCCAAAGAGTGACAATCCATTTAGTGGCTTTTATGGTAATTCTGGTAAAGAAGTTAAATCAATTTTATCGAATTATAAAATGAAAAGTCCCTCGATACACACGGACTTAGAAACTTTGGAAAATCATATGGGAGAATTAGCTAGTGGAGCCCAGGAATGTGGAGCAAAATATGTTATTTTACCCTCAATTCCCTCAGATCAAAGACAAAATCTAGATCAGTACAAAGAAATGGCAGACAGGTTTAACACTATAGGCGAAGCTGCAAAAAAAGAGGGCGTGTTATTTGCATACCATAATCATGGATATGGATTCACTGAAAATAAGGGAATAATTCCAATTCATTATATTTTTGAAAATACGGATCCTGATCTAGTTTTTCTCGAAATGGATATATTTTGGACATTAGGTGCTGGACAAAATCCAGTAGATCTTTTGAATAAATATCCAAATAGATACAAATTAATGCATCTTAAAGACATGAAAGAAAAACTTACATTTGATGGTGACGGAGAAAACCCACAGCAATGGTATAAACTTTTTCCAAACATGACAAGTTGTGGTAATGGAATAGCTGACTTAAAATCAATTATTGAAACTGCAAAAATGGTTGGAGTCAAACATTTTTATGTTGAGCAGGACATGGCAAAAAACCCAGAAGTGGTCCTTCAGGAAAGCTTTGAATATTTATCCAAATAATTTTATGCTAGGTCTATCAAATATTCATAAAGAACAAAAGGAGTTTTTTGATTCAAAAAAGACAATTCCAATTAAATTTAGAAAAGAATCTCTAAGAAGGCTCTCAAAATCTATTAAAAATAATGAGGAAAAGATATATAATGCTTTAGAGAAAGATTTAGGAAAACCTCGATATGAAACCTTTTTAAGTGAAATTTTATTTGTTCAAAAGGAAATAAAAATTATGCTTAAAAAAATAGATTATTGGTCAAAACCTAAAAGAGTTCCAAGTTCGATNTATAGTTTCCCTTCGAAGGATTATATATTACCCTCCCCCTTCGGTTGTGTTTTAAATATAAGTCCATGGAATTATCCATTTCAATTAGCAATGTCACCTTTAATAGGTGCTATAGCTGCTGGTAATACAGTCGTTTTAAAACCATCAGAGCACTCGCCCAATACAAGCGCAGTTATTAAAAATGTAATCCAGGATTCTT
The DNA here is from genome assembly GCA_002711185.1 of Flavobacteriaceae bacterium. Taxonomy (GTDB): domain Bacteria; phylum Bacteroidota; class Bacteroidia; order Flavobacteriales; family Flavobacteriaceae; genus Marivariicella. Next base: position 39,939 of record PAHL01000043.1, on the reverse strand, counting down.
TTGACTCAGGACATGCAACCACTATTTTAGGAGATGCAAAGGAAGCGCAGGAACTTTTATCTTTCAGATGGGACTATATTTTTTTTACCGGTAGTACTATTGTTGGAAAAATCGTTGCCAGAGCTGCCGCAGAATTTCTTACCCCTACAACCTTAGAATTAGGAGGAAAAAGTCCATGTATAGTTGATGAGTCAGTTAATATTAATTTGACTGCTAAAAGAATTGTCTGGGGAAAATTCCTTAATTGTGGGCAAACCTGCATTGCTCCTGACTATATTTTAGTTAATGAGAAAATCAAGAATAAATTGATTACNGCGATGAAAGAAGCTATTATAAATTCATATGGAGAAAATGCAAAAGAATCGAAAAGTTATGGACGAATTGTAAATGAAAACCATTTAAATAGAATTAATAAAATGATTGAAAATGCAGATATAATTCATGGTGGTAAATCAGATTTAAAGTCAAAGTACTTTGAACCAACAATTATATCTGACCAAGAACTCAAGTCTGGTGCAATGAAAGAAGAAATTTTTGGACCGATTCTTCCAATTATAAGTTACACTGACATGGATGAAGTTTATAATATAATTAATCGTTATGATAAACCACTAGCTGCATATATTTTCTCTAAAAGCAATAAGAAAATAACTGATTTTAAAAATAATTTTTCTGCTGGTGCAATTGTTGCTAACGATAGTATAATTCAAGTTATAAATTCTAATTTACCCTTTGGAGGAATAGGCAATAGTGGAATTGGAGCGTACCATGGCCAGCATAGCTTTGATCTATTTACTCATTTTAAACCTTTTATAAAAAGAAGTTTCACTCCAGACCCATACATCAGGTATGCGCCATATCCAAAAAAATGGGCTTTTATTAAAAAAATTTTAGAGTATTTATAAATTATTTTTTCGGGATTTTACATGTGCTTAAACCAAAAAGTCTATAAGCATAGCAGTTNCCAGATAATGAGTTGAATAAAAGACCTACTCCTAGCCAACCTAAAAACATAGTTATTAGATTCTCACCTAAAACTAANGGTATTGGTATTAAAAATATGCTGATAATTAATCTTACAGCTCTATCTTTATTACTTTGATTTTTAACTAANAATTTAAATTTCATCGGCNCGAATATACAAAAAATAAAATGTCTAATTTCAATNTCAATTTTTTAAACTTCATCTTATANAGTATTTATGAATTTACCTATTTATCAAGTTGATGCTTTTACTNATAAANTTTTTNGAGGAAATCCAGCATGTGTAATACCNCTNCAAAATTGGATTGAGGANGAAAAACTTTTAAAAATNTCTCNAGAAAACTCGGTTCCTGAAACAGCTTTTTTTGTGAAGACTCNTGATGGNTTTCATCTNAGGTGGTTCACACCTGAAATTGAAATGGATTTATGNGGACANGCTACCCTAGCTNCTGCGTATGTNATNAAAAATTATTTNAAANACGATAANAATGAAATTAATTTTAAAACACTTAGTGGAAATCTTAAAGTTAATTTTGANGNAAATATATNCACNCTNGATTTTCCAAGTAGAAAACCAATTGAAACTGAATTACCAGATANAATAAANGATGTNTTTTCTATTAAACCAATNAAAACATTCAAGTCAAGAGACTATGTTTTAGTCTANAAATCTGAATCTGANATTAAAAATATNACCTTAAAACAAAACTTATTAAATAAGATAGATATAGGAACAGGAGGAATTATAGTTACTTCTAGAGGAAATAAATCTGATTTTGTTTCAAGATATTTCACCCCTAATTCATCTATTATTGAAGATCCAGTAACAGGTTCAGCACATTGTTCATTAATCCCTTATTGGAGTGAGGTACTAAACAAAAAGAAAATGATTGCTATTCAATTATCAAAGAGAAGAGGTGAATTAATATGTGAGGATAAAAATGAAAGAGTATTAATTGGGGGAAAAGCAAAAATTTACCTTAAAGGAAGAATATGGATATAATCTTTTTATATATTTAAAAAAAATAATGATGAAATATATTATATTTTTTTTAGCACTGTTGATAAATTTCAATTTGTTATCTCAGAGGACTTATCAAAATATTTCAAAAATTGAGGGGATTAAAAGTTTAACTGAATTTAAAGAATTTTTATCTATTCCTAATGATGGAAAAAATAAACAAGAAATTTATAGAAATATTGATTGGGCTAAATCTAGATTATCCAAATTAGGTTTTGATAATAAATTATTAGAAACCTCTTTCCTTCCTCTTCTTGTTTCAGAAAAGATAGTTAATCCAGAACTACCAACCATTGGATTTTATATGCATTTAGATGGACAATCAGTAGATCTTTCGAAATGGGATCAAGAGAGTCCCTGGATACCAGTTTTAAAAAAGAAAATTGATGGTAACTGGGAAGAAGTAGAATGGAGTTCAATTCCATCTGAATTAGATAATGAGTTAAGAATTTTTGCTCGATCATCTTCTGACGATAAAGGGCCTTTTTTAATGTTTATAACGGCTCTTAGGATATTAGATAAGATCAATCAAAAGTCAAAGTTTAATTTAAAGCTTATACTTGATTTCGAGGAGGAAACAAGTTCTCCAGGACTTCCCGAGGCAGTTGATAAATATCAACAAGAATTAATGGCTGATATGTTACTTATTTTAGATGGACCAGGCCATTTTTCTGGAAAACCTACATTAGTTTTTGGGAATAGAGGCATATCATCAATAACATTAACAACATTTGGTCCAATCACTCCACAACATAGTGGCCATTATGGAAATTATATTCCAAATCCAGCATTAAGATTGACAAAAGTTCTTTCATCAATGAAGAGCGATGATGGAAAAGTTTTAATTCCTGGATTCTACGATGGTATTTTCTTGGACAATAAGACTAAAAAAATACTGAATAGCATTCCATCTGAAGATCAAGCTATAAAATATAGAACCAAAATCAACTCTGTAGACAAAGTTGGAGAGAATTATCAAGAATCAATTCAGTACCCCTCATTAAATATAAGAGGATTAAAAAGTGGATGGGTAGGAGACCAAACTAGGACTATTATACCTTCTGAGGCTACTGCTGAAATTGATATTAGACTTGTTCTTGAGAGTGATCCGGAAAAATTAATAAACTCCGTAAAAGAACATATTAAACTTCAAGGATATACTGTTTTGGATTATCCACCAAGTGACGAGCAAAGACTTAAATATGAGAAAATAATTCAAATGAATTATAAAATATCTTATCCAGCTTTTAGAACTCCATTAGACTCCAAAGAGGGAAAATGGTTAGAAAAAATTTTGAAAAAAACTTACAATGAAATCCCTGTTTTAATAAGAACACAAGGAGGTTCTGTTCCTATATCACCTTTTGTAAATAAATTAGGGATACCAGCTGTGGGAGTCCCAACGGTAAATCTTGACAACAATCAACATAGTCCAAATGAAAATTTAAGATTAGGAAATTATTTTCAAGGGATTGAGACTTTTATTAGTATATTAATTGAACCATACAAATAACAAATACAATTTTTAACATGACTTTAAAAAAAATATTTTTAATTTTCAATTTAGTTTTCACATCTACATTACTGGCACAAAGCATTTCACTATTTAATGGAGAAAATCTTGAAGGGTGGAATATTCACGGAACTGAAAAATGGTACGTTGAGGAAGGAAACCTTATTTGTGAGAGTGGGCCGGATAAAGAATATGGATATCTATCAACAGAAAAATTTTACAAAGACTTTGAATTAAGTATAGATTTTAAACAAGAAGCCGATGGTAACAGCGGAATTTTTATAAGATCTACTTTTGATGGAACCAAAGTTTCTGGATGGCAAGTAGAAGTTGCTCCCCCAGGAAATGATTCAGGTGGTATTTATGAGTCTTACGGCAGAGGTTGGCTAATAAAACCTAATAAAGAAAAAGATAAAGCCCTTAAAATGGGGCAATGGAATACAATGAAAATCAGAGTGGTTGGGAGTAATGTTACTAGCTGGTTAAACGGAACTCAAATGGTTACTTTAAATGATGAAAAGATTGGTAAAGGTGAGGGGGCTATAGCTCTTCAGATTCATGATGGAGGGGGCATAAGGGTTAGATGGAAAAATATTTTATTAAAAGAGCTCTAACTTAAATTTAATAATTATGTTTAAAAAACTATTTATAGTCTCATTTTTTATATTTTTCACGACATGTACTAAAAAAGTTGAGCAACCAACTAAAGATTTATCAAATAAAATTTATGAGATGAGAATATATTATACTCATGATGGAAAATTCAATGATATTTTATCTCGATTCGAAAATCATACCACTAAATTATTCGAAAAACACGGATTTAATAATGTAGGATATTGGACCACATTAAAAAGAGATAGTGTTTCGTATGCTGATAATTTTACATTTCAAAATCAGGGGAAACCAGCTTTGGTTTATATAGTTTCATTTAAAGACATGGAATTTAGAGATGAGGCTTGGTCGAATTTTATTAATGATCCAGAATGGAAAAAGGTTTATAATGAAAGCACAATTAATGGACCTATTGTAAAAAAAATAGAACAAGTATTTTTGAATCCAACAGTTTTTTCAAATCTTAAATAGAAAAGATTTAGTTTCTTGATTGATTATATAGCAAGGAATCTAATGATTTTCTATTCATGTAATTCCCATTTTTTATGACTGCTTTGATTTTTCTAGTATTTGATATTTCTTCAAGAGGATTTTCAGTTAATATTAGTAGATCGGCTATATATCCTTCACTAATTAATCCTAATTCATTTTGTAAATTAAAATATAAAGCCGGATTATAAGTTGCCGATTCTATTGCTTCCATAGTAGTTAGTCCACTTTCAACCATAACTCCTAGTTCTGAGTGAAGGCTGTAACCTGGAGTTTGAAAAAATATTGGCGTATCTGTTCCTGCCATAAATTTTATACCTTTTTTGTTCATTATATTAGTCATTGATTTTTGCCATTCAGAAAAAACTCTGCTGTCATCATTGACGGGACTCTTTCTTTTTAAAATTTGAGCATTCCATTTTTTCTTTATTTTTAAAGGCAGATATTCAAACGAGTTTTTCCACTTATCATCATTATACTCTTCATACGCCAAACCTTTGTACATAGATATAGTTGGGATTTGCCATGTGTCATTTTCTAAGAGTACATTTAAAACTTTATCTAGCTGAATAGTATCAATATTTTTTATTGAACTTATTCTTTGGGAATTATGAATACTAGTCCTAAGGGTACTTCCTAAAATTTGATTTTTATTTTTCAAAATATTTCTTCTTTCATAAAGTAATTCTTGGGTTTTATTTGTTGAAGACATTTCAATATTTCTAAAATGTTCTATGCTATTTAAACCCAGGTTGGATGCTGAAATAACATCCATACTGAGGGGGATATGCCCGGAGACTCTTAAATTATTTTTTTTGGCAATTTTTATAACGACTTCGAACTGTTCAGGAGTCAACATTTCATATGCTTTTAAGAAATCAACATCATTTTTAATTAAATCTAATACCATTTCTTCAGTTTCCTTCACTGAAGCAGTCCTAACTGATAATGGTGGAAAATACACACTGTTACCATTATAAACATTGAATTTACCATCTATTAGTGGACCAGCAATTTTAACTCTAGGAGAATGATTTGGATTATTTTGAGATTCCTTTTTCCATTTTTTAACGAAACTTAATTCCCCGCCTGTATCTCTAACACTAGTTATTCCATGCCCAATGAATAAATTAAACATTGAATTAGCAAGCTCTTCTTCAAATGCAAAATGAATATGTGAATCCCATAATCCAGGTATCATGTAAAGTCCTTTCCCATCATAAATTTTATTTTTCTTTGATAGAACTAATCGACTACTCTTCTCAACTTTTAAAATTTTATTTTCTGAAATAACTATTGTCATATTTTTTTTTAGCCCATCTCTTGCATCTATTAAATTTATATTTTCTATGCAATAGGCATTATTAAAATATTCATTGGATGTATTGCATGAGATCAATAGAAGGAATGAAATAAATAATTTTCTCATAAATTTGATTTTCACTTTTAAATATATGTTTTTTATTTTTTCAAAAAACAAATAAGTCATTTTACCTTTCAATCACTTTTTTTTATATTTATTAAATGAGCAGTAAAGAATATTATAATACAAGAAAGCAAGAATTTATAAAAGATCTAATTGAGCTAATAAACAAACATATTAATTTAGAATATGATGCTATAGAGAATTCTATGAAAGAGTATAACGAGGTCAGCAAAGACTATGCTTCAAATGAATGGATAAAGGTTTACAAAGAAGCTATAAAAGATGCTTTAAATGAAGGGACAGACTTTGTCAATAAAACATTATAATTAAAAATATATTTTATTCAACCACGCGTTTGCCATTAATTGAGATCCTGCAATTGACGGGTGAACACCATCTGGAGCCCAGTATGAAACTGGGGCGTATTCTAAAGCTTGATTAAAAACTTCTTGAAAAGGAACCCAAACTGTTTGAAATTCATCTGATAAATTTTTTACAATCTTCTGATATTCTTTAAACTCTTCTGGCCACCCTTTTTTAATACTTGTCCCCAGTAGAATAAATGGTTCACAAATTATAATTTTTGTATTGGGAAGGTAGTTTTTTGTTTTTTTTAGCAAATTCCTATATCCATCTTCAAAAACCTCTGTTGTTCCATCATAAAAGAGATCTTTAACATGCCAAAAATCATTTATNCCAATCATGATACTAAGAANAGAAGGGTTCAAACTAATACAGTCTTTTTCCCACCTTANATCAAGATCAGGAACTTTATTACCAGAAATACCCCTGTTATATATTTGCAGATTTTTTTNAGGATTTTTAAATAATAATTCNGAGGCAATTAAGTATGGGTATCCTTCACCAAANGAAAGTGAATTGTTTGGAAGTTCCTTAATTTTTTCTCTATTTGAATCAGTGATTGAATCACCTTGAAAAAGAATAATATCATTTGATGAAATTAAAGATTTTTTTTTCTCTGAACTATTATTTGACTCACATGATAATGGTATGGATANCATAGGAGCACCTATTAAGGATTTAGTTAAAAATTTTCTTCTTGATTGTTTCAAAACAAATTATTTTTTTTTAANNTATAAAATATTTAATNCATTAANTTGATTNTTTCNTTTAAAAAACTGATATGGNCCAATATGTAATNACTNCCCATATTATATACCTAATTAGTTTGCCNAGAAACATCCAGANGCTAACCATTAATAAATTNGTACGAAAAAATCCTAATCCAATTGCAATTGGATCNCCAAAGATTGGTAACCAACAAAAAAATGCTAGTATGCTTCCCCAATTATCTATTTTAATTTTTAAGCTTTTAATCTTTTTTTTCGNNACTCNGAAATAGCGCTCTATAATAGTCCAGTTTCCTAACCTTCCAATTCCATAACTAGATAAACCACCTAACCAGTTTCCAACTGAAGCTATAAACAAACTCAAAGTTATATCGTAATTGTTTGCAATTAGAATACTAAGTACAATTTCAGATCCCAAAGGAATAATTGTTGCGGCAAGAAAGCTAGCAAGAAAGAGGCCTAAGTAACCCCATTCGGCAAATGATTCCATTATAAGAAATTATATATTTTTATTTATTCTGATATGGTCTGAATTTATATTGATTTTTCTTTTTTTATATAACACACCAATTGCAGCTTTAAAAGCTTTTTTACTCATATTTAGTTGAGCAATAACATCGTCTGGGGAGCTTTTATCAGTTAAAAAAATTTTGGTTTTTTTATCTAATTTATTTAATATCATTGAACAATTTTTTTCTAAGACATTTAAAAAACCTTGTTTTTGTAGGGAGACATCAATTTTTCCNTCTGGTCTTATTTTTTTTATAAAACCAATCTTATTCATTCCTACTTCAACTGGCTCAAAAATATCATTTTCATATATTAAACCATCTTCAGAATTATTGATTGAAACTATAAAGCCCAAAGGTGTTTTTTTTATGATACTTATATCAACTTGGTCACCTTCTTTTATACTCATAAATTTATTTTACCACTAAAATACCTTTCATTATTCCATAATGACCTGGNAATGAACAGATNTAGTTGTATGANCCTTTAGTNGGTGCATCAAAAATTATTGTNTCACTCTCACCNCCNCCAATTAATTTTGTGTAAGCAATAATTTCGTCTCCTTCAGGAATATATTCNTTATCTCTTGCCTCAAGTGCCCTNGTAGCGAAATCAATTACATCAACACCGGNCTTAAGTAAAACAAAATTATGCCCCATTATTTTTTTATCAAGCTTACCGTTATGATTNAGAGTAAGTGTTATCTTTTGGCGAGAGGAGGCATAAAGTATTTGNTTATCAAATAACATNTTATCATTTGAGGACAATACTATGTTTATTTCTTTTGGAATGGATGATTCATTTGGAGAATCAANTTTTGTCTTTGTAACACTATCACCACAGGCAACTGTCATAAATAAAAATATNGTAAATATTCTATTCATATCGATTTTTNTTATAAAGATATAACCTATCCAATTACTTAACAATATGAATAACTTTTTATTTAAAGTAGGTACTCAGTTGAAACAAAATTGGATTTATTGGAATTTAATAAATTTTCAAGAATTTCATTATTGTACTTGGTATCCTTAGAGGCAACAAATGTTCTTATTGAAAAAGAACGTAAGGCATCATATACACTTAAAGTGCTTACTGCCGAGTTTTTTCTTCCAGTAAAAGGGTAAACATCAGGACCTCTTTGACATGCTGAGTTTAAATTTACTCTGCAAACCAAATTAGCAAGAGTATCAATCAATGGTCCAATTTTTNTTACATCTTTTCCAAATAAACTTACTTGTTGACCATAATCAGTATCTGCCATTGCATCTAACGGCTCATTGATATCTTTATAAGAAATAATTGGAATTACAGGGCCAAATTGTTCTTCATGATAAACTTTCATTTTATCATTAACAGGAAATAAAACTGCTGGGAATAAGTAGTTTTCAGAAATCTCACCACCTTTTTTGTTTATTACTTTTGAGCCATGCTTAATTGCATCATTAATTAATTCTTTAATGTATTTAGGTTTATTTGGTTCTGGTAGAGGAGTTAAAAATGAGTTCTCATCCCATGGCAATCCAAATTTTAAATTGTCAACNGCTTCACAAAACNTTTTATTAAACTCATTAATGATTGATTCATGAACATAAAGAACTTTGAGAGCAGTACATCTTTGGCCATTATATGAAAGTGTNCCAGANATACATTCTTTAATAGTATGTTCCAGGTCAGCATCAGGTAAAATTATTCCAGGATTTTTTGCCTCAAGGCCTAAAACCAATCTTAATTTATTTTTTTTGGGATGTTCATCTTGAAGGGAAACTGCCGAATTACTGTGTCCAATTAATGCTAAGACATCAATTACTCCAGTTCTCATTATGGGAGTTGCAATTTTTCTNCCCCTACCAAATAAAATATTTACTACACCTGGAGGGAAACTCTCTTTAAATGCTTCAAGTAAAGGATAGATTAGGAGAACTCCATGTTTTGCAGGCTTAAATATTGCGGTATTTCCCATTATAATTGCNGGAATTAAAAGACAAAATGTTTCATTAAGAGGATAGTTGTATGGACCTAAACACAAGATTACACCAAGAGGGCCTCTTCTTATATGTGCATAAACTCCCCCCTCTTTATCGAACTTTGCACTNTTTCTATCTAAAGTNTTATATGCATCAATGGTGTCATTTATATAATCAATTGTTCTATCAAATTCTTTGTATGAATCTTCTTTATTTTTACATATTTCCCACATGAGGAGTTTCACAACAATTTCTCTATGGATTTTCATTTTTTTAACAAATGTTTTCATACATTTTAATCTCTCAGAAACCCTCATTGTAGGCCATAACCCTTTTCCTTTATCGTATGCTTTCTCAGCTGAATTCAATGCTTCAATTGCACTTTCGGTTTCCATATCTGGGATAGTTCCAAGTAAAGTGGGGCCGGTCTTACCATCAGAATTAGCTGTCTGAATCGTAGAATAAACTTCAGAAGTATTACCTGNCCATTTTTTTAGTTGTCCNTTAACTAAATAACGATCACAAATAATGGGGTCNATCTGAAATTCTTTTGGTATTTCATTCATATACTTAAATTGTTTTGATTGATTTTTTATTGGTAGTGAATTATTTTTTATTATTTTTTGGTGGAATTCTACCCCAATTACCTCCGCCATCATAATCTACAGAGTCAACATTCTCTGTATAATTTCTTTTTGGTCTTTCTCCAAATGAGATGATAAAGGAAGAAATCACAGCTCCAAAAACTAAAAATCCTATAAAAAATATTACAGCAATTCCCATTTATTTTTGATTTATGACTTGCTTAAGGTATCCTCCAGCTGCCAGTATAGATGGCACCCAAATCCCGACATATAACCCTTCATCTTGTTGTCCAGTGAACCATAGACCGACAGATAAACAGAAGCTAAAAAAAGCAGCACCGAGTAATAAATAATCAGATTTTCTAAACATAGTTTTATATTGAAATATAGATTTTTAAAATTAAGAATTATATTGATATATTATATATTTAGTCTTTTAAAATTTAAATCAACATAATTGAGATTAATTGTTAGTCACGAAAAAAAGATAAATTCTTCTGTTGGAAATTTATGGGAACTTATTTCCTCCAAAGAACATTTAAATTTAGTTCACCCGTTTTGTAAAATAAATGAGGCAATTGAATGGAATCAAAAAACTCATAAAGACATGCTAGTCTATTTAAATGGTCTCAGATATTTTAGAGAGTTTAAAACATGGAAAGAAAAAAAAGGTTACACTTTAATAATAGGAACAAAAAGAGGAAAAAAGTCAGAAGTTAATTGGCAAATAAACTCTAAAAACAATAAAACTTTTCTAAAAATATCAGTTAAGCCCTATTTGTTTGAGAATCTCCCATCACTTATATATAAAATTATGTTTTATATTATAGTAAAACCATTGTTGACAAAATACTTAAAATCGGTTATTGGAGGAATAGATTGGTATATAACTAATAAGAAACCAGTTCCAAAAAATAATTTTGGAAAACATATATGGTTTTCAAACTATTAAAACATTGCATTGCTTAATGCAATTAAAAACTATATATTGTAATTAAACTAAAAAAATGAAATTAAAAGAAATCGATGTAAAAGAAATAATGCCAGGCTTAAATGGTAGGATGGTTCATGGAGAAACAATTACTTGGGCTTTTTGGGATATAAAAAAAGGAGCAGAAGTACCGATGCATCAGCACGTTCACGAACAAATTATGCATGTTCAAGAAGGAGTGTTTGAATTTAATCTAGATGGTAAAACTAATAATTATGGATCTAATTCAGTTGTGGTGATTCCCTCTAATATTCCACATTCAGGTATTGCCTTAACTGACTGTAAAATCATGGATGTTTTCAGTCCAGTTAGAGAAGAATACAGATAAAAATGAATATATCTTTAAAAGGTAAAATAGCTTTGGTTGGTGGAAGTACAAGAGGTATAGGCTTAGCAATTACAAAGCAATTGGCTAGCTCTGGGGCTTCTGTTTGTCTAATGTCCAGAAATCAATCCAAGATGGAAAAAATTGTCGATCAGTTATCTAAAGATTTGAATCAAGAACATACTTTTATTAAAGTTGATTTCTCAGATTTTGATTCTTTCAAAGGTATTATGAAAGATTTTTTTAATGAAAGAAAAATTGATATCCTAATTAATAATACACAGGGACCATCCTCAGGAAATACACTTTCTAAATCTGTAGATGATTATCAATTTGCATTTGACCTTTTATTTAAAAATATTGTTTATACCTCTTCTTTAGCTTTAGACCACATGAAAAAACAAAATTGGGGAAGGATTATTAATGTAGCATCAGTTTCAGTTCGGGAACCGTTAAATTATCTTGTATTGTCAAATTCTATAAGATCTGCAATGGTTTCATGGTCAAAAACTTTATCAGCCGATGTGGCTTCATATGGAATAACTGTAAATTCTATTTTAACGGGTTATTTTGATACAGAGCGAATTTCTGAAATTATTAAAGACAAAGCAAAAAGTCTTAACATAAAAGAATCTGAAGTTCTTAAGTCAATGAAAGAATTAGTTCCATTAAAAAGACTGGGTAAACCAGAGGAATATGGATATTTGGTAAATTTTTTAGCATCTGATAAAGCTTCCTATATTACAGGTTCGTCAATCCCAATTGATGGTGGCCTTCTTAAATCAATTTGAACCATATATTTTTCCAATTAAATATTATTAATTTGCAGACAATTTAAAAAGATAGATTAGCTGATTTTTCCCTTTTTTTTAACTAAGTTTGCCTCAAATTTCAGATAAAATTATTGAATTTAATTATGAAAAAAGTTGGTATTCATGCTGCGTCTTTTTATTTACCTTCAATATATGTTGACATTAAGGATCTCGCTATTAAAAGAGATATTGAATATGAAAAGCTTTCCAATGGTCTTGGATTAAATAAAATGTCATTTCCTGATTGTGATGAAGATCCTGCATCTTTTGCTGCAAACGCACTAATAAAACTTATTGATTCTAATAATATAAATCCAAAAGAAATTGGCAGAATATACTTAGGAACTGAGAGTGCAATAGATTCATCAAAACCAACTATATCATATGCAGTTGAAATAGTCGAAGAAATCCTCGAGGTATCTCATGGTAAAAATTGTTTTAAAAACACAGATATTGTTGATCTTACATTCGCCTGTGTTGGTGGTGTTGATGCACTGCAAAATTGTTTGGATTGGGTAAGAAATGAAAAGCAAAGAAAAGCAATAGTAATAGCTTCAGACCAAGCAAAATATGAATTAGGATCTACTGGAGAATATACCCAAGGATCTGGAGCTGTAGCATTTTTGATAATGGAAGATCCAGACTTATTAGAAATTTCTGACACTTGGGGTATAGCAACTAAAGGTGTAGGAGATTTTTTTAAGCCACGAAGAACCTATAACAAAATTGATCTTTTTAAAGAAGCCTCTAGACTCTTAAGTAAAGAAGTAGATGATGAACTGTTATTAGAAACTTTAGATAATAGTAATTCTAAATTTTGGTCCGACAGTAATTCTAAAGTGGAAGTTTTTAAAGAAGAACCGATTTTTGAAGGTCAACTTTCTAATGAATGTTATCAAGAAAGGATTTTAGATGCATTAAATCATTATGACAGCCAGGAAGAAACTAATTTTTTTGCTAGTTCTCAGCATTTAATTTTTCATCTACCATATGCGTTCCACGGAAGAAGAATGATTTTTAAAAAATGGCTCTCTTGGATTACTGAAAATGGAGAGGAGGATGAACTATATAAAGAGGTTGGTAAAAGAAGTGATGACAAGTTATTTATAAAAAAAGCATCTAAGTCAAAACTATATTTAGATTTTGTAAAGAACAAAATAATGCCTGGTGAGATTGCATCTTCTGAAATTGGTAATATGTATTCTGCATCAATATTTATGTCTTTACTCAGCTTACTTACTAATGCATTTAAAAATCAAATTGAGATCACAGANAATAAAGTAGGATTTATTAGCTACGGAAGTGGATCAAAANCAAAGNTTTTTNNGGGAATNGTTCAAAGTGGGTGGAAANAACAAATTAAAGGATTGAAACTATTTGAAATTTTGGAATCAAGAAAAAAGATTAAAATTGAAACATATGAAAAGCTTCACAAAAATCAAATTTTAAATCCTCTAACTTCTGATATAAATGTCGTTAAATTATCAAAAATTGAGTCAGGGGAATTTAATTTGGGCTTNAGAAGATANAAATANAATNANAAGTAAAATANATTAGTATTTATTTTCTTANATANCCGCCAACTGATTCTCTATACTCTATCTCAAAACCATTTTCTTTCGTCCATATTTTAAACTCATCAGTTGCTTTTCCTAATACAAGAAATGAGTCTATTTCAAAAAACTCAAAAAATTTATTAATGTTTGGACCATTAACAAAATCTTTACCATGTTGAATTCCATCCTTACTATTATTGTACCTTTCTATTAATGAAATCTTACTACCATCATCGGAAATAAAATATCCGTAGACTGTACTTGGCTCTCTTTCAACTATAAAATCTGATAAATATTGAGTAAACTTCTCAACTTCATTCTTTGTTTTATCCTTTATTGACATTTCAATAACAAATAAAATTTCCTCAGAGTTTGAATTTAAAACAACATTTGAAGTTTTGATACTTAATGATTCATTTCTATTGGTTGTTTCGTTTGACACTGTCTCTCTTTTGGTTCCAATATTTATGGCACAACCAAATACCAAAGACAGTAATAGGGTATAAAATATTTTTTTCATTTTGGTTAATTTTTGCTGAGTAAAACTATTAATTTTTTCGAATTCGAGGTAAATACTATACCTGTTATTTGAATACACAATAAAATAAACTCAAGATCTCTAAAAATATAAACCTAATTTTACATAAATTTAGATTTAACAAATTTTAATTGAACCAATAAAATGTTTTACTAAATCTATTCAAGAAACTTTTAATTTGATTAAAAATCCTTAAAATTGAGTATATGAAAAATTTACTTTTTACTTTTTTAATTTCCTACTCAATATTCGCTCAAGAAATCCCTGCTCGCTGGGATGAGCTGACAGCTAGCGATTGGGAATTAGCTTTAGAAAAATCCAATTATACCTGTATTTTGCCAATGGGAGTTTTAGAAAAGCATGGGCTTCAGGGCCCGATAGGTTCTGATTTAATTAAAGTAAGAGAATGGTCTGCAATGGCTACAAAAAAAGAATATGCAGTTGTATTTCCTGATTATTTTTATGGACAAGTTAATGAAGCAAAGCAACAATATGGAACATTTTCCTTGCCCAGTAATCTCACAATGGAATTACTAGAGGCTACATGTCAAGAAATAGGGAGAAACGGATTTAAAAGAATTATAATTATTAATGGCCATGGAGGGAATACACAAATGATAAGATATTTTATTCAAAATCAGTTAGAGAAACGAAGGGAATATGCAGTTTATTTTTTTACACCGAATACCCCAAAACCTGTAAAGGATAAAGCAAATAAAATTAGAAAATCAGATCCTTCTTATGATCAACATAGTGGTGAAAATGAGACATCTATGTTGATGTATCTTCGTCCAGACCTCGTAAAAATTGACCGATCAAAAAATGAATCTGGTAAAAATCAACAAAGGTTGTCTTTGTCAGAGGATCTTTACACGGCAATATGGTGGTATGCAGCCTATCCAAATCATTATGCTGGTGTTGGCGAGGTTGCTTCAATAGGATTAGGAAAATTATTATCAGATTCAATGGTAAAATCATTAGTAAATGCAATCAAGGAAGTTAAAAATGATGATGAAACATTGAGACTACAAAATGAATATTTTGATAGGGTAAAAAACTAAAATTTCAAGACTAATAATGAAAAAATTAATATTATTAATGTATTGTCCAGATAAAAAGGGAATAATTGCATCTGTGACAAACTTCATTAATCAGAAAAATGGAAATATTGTCTACATAGATCAGCATGTAGATAGAGTTCAAAAGGCATTTTTCATGAGAGTGGTTGTAGAAGGTAATTTTGATAAAAAGTTGTTTGATTCATTTATAAATTCCTTCAATCAAGAACTAGGATTAAAATATGATTTAAAATGTAACTTTTACTTGGAAGAAAAAAAACCCAGAATGGGGGTTTTCGTATCAAAATATGATCACTGTTTATATGATATTCTTTCCCAACAAAGATCAGGAAAATTGATCTGTGAGATTCCTTTTATAATAAGCAATCATAATGATTTAGTTAAAATTGCATCTCAATTTGATATTCCTTTTTATCATATTCCTGTGGATAAAGAAAATAAAAATGAGGCCGAAGAAAGACAATTAAAAATTCTTGAGGATCATAAAATTGATTTTATAGTCCTAGCCAGGTACATGCAAATAATATCCTCAAAACTTCTAAATAAATATCATTCAAACATAATAAATATTCATCATTCTTTTTTACCTGCTTTCCCAGGGGCAAAACCATATCATTCCGCATTTAATCGAGGTGTAAAAATAATTGGAGCTACTAGCCATTATGTTACTGAAGAATTAGATGGGGGACCAATTATTGAGCAGGATATAGTAAGGGTATCTCATGTTAACGAAGTTGATGATTTTATTCTCAAAGGACAAGATTTGGAAAGAATAGTTCTTTTAAGAAGCCTTAAGCTTCACTGTCAAAGAAAGATTATGGTTTACAATAATAAAACTATTGTATTTAATTAATAAATTGTGGAATAAAAAAATATTTTATAATGAGTAGACATTTATCACTCCGATCAGGAAATCCAGCTTTAAACAGTTCGACTTTTAATGCAAGTGCCATACAAAACGAAACAATGACAATTAAAGGTACAGTTGATAAGACAGCGATGAGTTTATTTTTATTAATCGCAACTGGATACTTTACCTTTGATCAAGTCAGTACTAGCTTAATCTTCCTTTGTGGAATTGGTGGATTTATAGTTGCACTAATAACAATTTTTAAAAAGGAATGGGCACCAATTACAGTCCCAATTTATGCTATTTTAGAAGGAGGTTTACTTGGAGGAATTTCATATATGTATAACAGTTTATACGATGGAATAGTCACTAATGCAATATTTATAACCGTTGGGATTTTATTATCATTATTATTTGCATATAGATCAGGCTTAATTAAAGCAACTGAAAATTTCAAGCTTGGTATATTTGCCGCAACAGGAGGAATTGCAATTGTTTATTTAATAAATTTTATAATGGGATTCTTTGGCTCAGAAATGGGAGTTATGAGAATTGATAATGCATCACCCCTTAGCATTGGATTTAGCCTGGTAGTAGTTGTAATTGCATCACTTAACTTAGTATTGGATTTTGATTTTATTGAAGAAGGAGCTGAAAAAGGAGCTCCAAAATACATGGAATGGTATGGTGCATTTGGACTTCTTGTAACTCTAATATGGCTTTATTTAGAAATACTGAGATTGTTGGCTAAACTTAATTCTAGAAGATAGAAGGGGTTATGAAAAGATTATATTTTCTCATTTTATTAATATGTCTAACTGTTAGTTCGCAAGAAAAAAATCTAGCTCAAAAGTTAGGTTTTGAAGCTAACTCCAAATTACTAATTATTCATGCAGATGATATTGGTGTAGCCCATTCTGTTAATANGGCCAGTTTTGATGGTTTTTCNTCNGNAGTNAGTAACTTCTGGAAGNGTTATGGTTCCTTGNCCNTGGTTTNTNGAGGCTGCCGAATATGCTAAATCAAATCCAAATCATGATTTNGGATTACANCTAACTATTACCTCTGAGTGGNAAAATTACAAATGGTCAGGAATATCCTCAAGCAATNAGATAAAATCCCTNATTAATGAACAAGGTCATTTTTANTCANTGAATGAAGGTGTGAGACTNAANGCNAANTANGAGGATGTTAAAAGGGAACTGACTTCTCAAATTAATTATTCAAAANNAAATGGTTTAATCCCAACACATCTTGANAGTCATATGGGCGCTGTTAGAGCTACTNCTGAAATATTTCANGCATATTTTGAAGTCGGANACGAAAANAGNATACCAATATCATTACCTNTAGAATCAAAATTATTAATTGAAAACGGAAGNATAGATACCTCAAAATTTGATACTTCAAAGTTATTATGGGCAAAATANTACACCAAAAAGCACGANTCNTCAATTGATTATNAAAGCTGGAAAAAGTTTTATATGGAATTATTAGACATAATAAAGCCTGGATTCAATATTTTACTTGTTCACCTAGGATATAATAATGATGAGCTTAAGGCTATGATGATTGATCATCCAGATTGGGGATCGAAGTGGAGAGAATTAGACCTAAAAATACTTCAAGACAAAGAGTTTAAAAATCTTATAAAAGAGAGAAATATAAAATTAATTACCTGGAGACAGATTAAAGATATTTTGTATTAATGCCAGGTGAAGTCCAAATTGATAGATTATTAAAAAATATGGATCCTGAAATAAATCAAGGAGAGTATGTTTTTTGCAGTGTCAAAAATTTAAAAAAAATAAACTTTAAGGATGTAATAGCGTTCCTTAAAGAAAAAGAGGGATTTACTTTGGTAATTGAGAAAAATAAAGCTGTACAATTAGGTTTAGATTTTGAATTTATTTCTTCATGGATAACTTTAAATGTCCATTCATCTTTGAATGCGGTAGGGTTTAATTCAATAATATCAAATTCCTTAAGTAAAAATAATATTAGTTGTAATGTAATTGCTGGATTTCATCACGATCACCTCTTTGTAAGTCTAAATAATGCTAAGAGAGCTATTAGTATTTTAAAAAATCTTTCTCGAAATAGTTAACGTATTTTATGAGAAGCTATATTCCCATTGCTTATGATAAAAAATACAAGTTAGATCTTCCAAAAAATCATAGATTTCCTATGATTAAATATGAGCTATTACCCAAAAAACTAATTTCAAAAGGCATATCAAGTCAAAGAGATTTTTTTCAACCAGGATTAGCTGATATAAATCAACTACTTGAAGTCCACGAGAAAAACTATATTTTCAAACTTAAAAATCTGAAACTCACTAAATCTGAGATAAGAAGAATAGGATTTCCTCTTTCAGATAGATTAATTGAAAGAGAGATGATAATTACAAACGGAACAATTAAGGGAGCTGTTAAGGCACTTGAGCAAAAAGTTTCTTTTAATATTGCAGGTGGAACTCATCATTCTTTTTCAGACAGAGGCGAAGGATTTTGCTTGCTAAATGATCAAGCAGTTTCAGCTCAAAATTTGATCAAAAACCACAACATAAATAAGATACTAATCATTGATCTTGATGTTCATCAAGGAAATGGTACCGCATCAATATTTAAATCTAATGATAGTGTATATACTTTTTCAATACATGGGTCTAAAAATTATCCATTCAGAAAAGAAAAAAGTGATTTAGATATTCCCTTAGAGGATAACACCGAAGATGACTTATATCTGAATATTTTGAATAAAACACTGCCTGTTTTAATTCATAAAGTTAAACCAAATTTTATTTTTTATTTATCAGGAGTTGACATTATGAAATCTGACAAGTTAGGAAGATTATCTTTGAGTATAGAGGGATGTAAAGAAAGAGATAAAATTGTTTTTTCAAACTGCAAAAAAAATGATATTCCAGTCCAATGCAGCATGGGAGGTGGATATTCTCAGGATATTGATCTAATTGTAGATGCACATTTTAATACTTTTAAAACAGCAAAAGAAATTTTTATTAATTAAGTTTATCTAGATAACTTTCTGCTTTTTCAATTAGATTAATTCTCTTTTCATTATTCATCCTATCAAAAGTACTTACTAGCATTCTCATTCTTGGATTTTTTTTAAAAAAGTCTCTTTGTGTGTCAATAAACTTCCAAAAAAGAGCATCCCAAATTAATTGCCAATCTCCTTTTTTATAGTCACTCATTTTAAATAAATAGTTGCTACCGGATATGTAGGGTTTTGTTGACATGAGACCTCCATCGCTAAATTGACTCATTCCATATACGTTTGGTACCATAACCCAATCATAGGAATCAATAAACATTTCCATGAACCATTTATAAACTTCATCTGGACTAAATTCACATAATACCATAAAATTTCCAAGTACCATTAACCTTTCAATATGATGGCAATATCCTGTATCATTTATTTTTTTTATTGTAATATCAATCGGGTCTATTCCAGTATTTCCATTATAAAAACTCTTTGGTATTTTTTTTGAGAAATTCCAAAAGTTAGTTGTTCTCTCCTGACTACCTTTTACAATATATATACCCCTTATAAACTCCCTCCATCCAATAATTTGTCTAATTAAACCCTCAACAGAATTAATAGGGGTTTTATTTTTTTGATAAAAATTAATTACTTTTTTTAGAACTAGTTCTGGTGTAATCAATCCAATATTTAACAAAGGACTTAAAAGACTATGATTAAGTATAAGTTCGTTACTTACTATTGCATCTTCATAAGTACCAAAGCCGTTAAATCTATTTTTTAAAAAATCATCCAACCACAATTCGGCATCTGAATGATTATTTGGATATGGAAATGGATTATCAATATTTCCGTAGTTACTGGAAAAATTATTTTCAACATATTTTATTCCCTCATTATGAAATTTATTTTGTTTGATAAAATTTATTTTAGGTGGGATTAAATCTTTAGGATATTTTTTTCTGTTGTCACCATCAAATGACCATT
This sequence comes from Flavobacteriaceae bacterium, assembly GCA_002711185.1. Lineage (GTDB taxonomy): Bacteria > Bacteroidota > Bacteroidia > Flavobacteriales > Flavobacteriaceae > Marivariicella. The sequence continues at coordinate 19,592 of PAHL01000043.1, read as the reverse complement.
GACCTCCAATGGGGCTTCCATCACTGTTCATCAAAATATTAAGTTTTTTTCTTTGGCTTATGTAAAATGTTGTTTGAAAAAATTTCTTTTTTTCTGATTTAAAAAAATCAGTTAAATCTGCACTTTTATTTATAAAAAGTTCAGACTCATATTTAAAAAGTTCTATATTATTAGATTTTGAATTAATCCGAATTCTTTTTTCGATCAGGTAATCGACTGAATCCATATATTCAATCTTTTTAAAACCTCTTTTTGATATTTCTTGAACAAGATTTCTAATGTCTGACAACTCACTTGAGCAATCAATATAGTTTACCCTGACTTTATTTTTTTTTAGATATTCAAAATAATATTTCATAGATGCTCTGTGAAATAATATTTTTTGTTTATGAAATTTGTATTGCTTAAAAAAAAGATTTTCCTCAATTAGATAAACTTCATTAGAGGGATTAATTAACGGAGAATTTTTAAATAATTGATTTGGTAAAATTATGCTACAAGTCGATCTCATATTTAATATTTAACCAAAGTTTTTGAAAATTTTTATTTGGATCATACCTTTCGGATTGAATTTTAGGATTGAATTTCCTATCGGGTAACGGATCATTTCCAACACCTGCATTATACATCCAGTTTCCATAATTACTATGGACATCATAGTCAATTAACATAGATTCAAAGTATGCAGCACCAATTCTCCAATCTATTTTAAGATCCTTGGTTAAATAAGATGCGACATTTTGCCTTCCTCTATTACTCATCCAACCAGTCTTTTGTAATTCAATCATGTTAGAATCTATAAAGGGCTCTTTTGTTTTTCCATTTATCCAGGCATTTATTTTTTTTGTATCATAATTCCACTCTCTTTTAACTGAGGAAATACCATTTAAATGAAAAATTTTATTACCATATTTCATAGAGACAAACTTAAAGTAATCTCTCCATAGAAGTTCAAAAATAAGCCAATATGTTGAGCTATTTTTTAATACTTTTTTTTCATAACTTTTAACTTCCCAATATATTTGTTTTGCAGAAAGTGAGCCATTACTTAACCAAGAAGAAAGTTTAGAACTATAGTCTGTTTTTAATAAACCATTTCTAGTTTTTTTATAGAAGCTTAATTTTTTTGATTTCCAAAAGTAATAGTCAATCCTTTTGAGACCTTCATCTGTACCCCCCAAAAAAGGAAATGCACTATTTGGATGTACTTTAATATCANCATACCCCAGAGAATATGGAGTAGGTAATTCAAACTTAATTTTCAATAGGTTTGATTTAGGAAGTTTTTTTGGCGCGCGTGAACATTCCCTTACTTTAATATTTTTTTCAAGTTTTTTTCTAAACGAAGAAAAAACATCATCAATTGATTCAACGAATTTTTTAACGTCAATAGGATGAAATAAAAATTGATCAAACTCAGCATTAAATTTAAAATCTTTGGAAAGTTTTTTTTTCAGTTCTTTCTCATTTAATGTTTCATAATCGGTCCATTCTTTTTGGTAATAAATGGATGAAATTCCTAGTTTGTTGATCCATTTAATCAACCCCGCCATATCGGGGGAGAAGTCTATAATAAGACTTATATTAAGTTTAAGTAGACCTTCCTTCAAATTCTCTAAGCTCTCTAATAAAAACTTCAAACGAAAACCTTCTGTTCTTCTAAAGCCCCATTTGTCTTTATCAAAATTATTTGATTGAAAATTATAATACCCAACAACCTCATCAGATGTTTCTACTGCATTTAAAAGAGAAGTGTTGTCTATTATTCTTAAATTATTTGTAAACCAAACTAAAGCTTTTTTCTTCTGCACTTTTTACTACAATAAATTATATTTTCCCAGTTTTTTTTCCACTTCTTTCTCCATTTAAATTTAAGATTACAAACAGGGCATATCTTTTCAGGAAAATTTTCTTTTAAAACTCTTTTCAAGTGTTACTATTAAGTAACAAACATACATTAATTGTATCAAATTGAATTTATAGGAAAATAATATTTTTTTTCAGATTTATTTACTAATTAATTATTTAAATTGAAAATAAAAACGACAGTATGAATTTTTTTTTTCGTTTATTATTTAAATTTTTTCTTGTAATAAGCCTATTCTTTATTTTTTTAGTCTTGATTTTTTATATAGATAAATCAATTGAAACAAAAAATATCTACAAACTCCTGGGTAATGGAGCTTCTATAATAAATGATGGTGGTATAATATACAGGGACCTTAATAAAAATGGAAAACTTGATATCTATGAGGATTTAACTAAGCCAATTGATCTCAGGGTTGAGGATTTAATATCTCAAATGAATATTGATGAAAAAGCAGGCTCAGTTTTCATAAACATGATTGGGGTTAGTAAAGACGGTACTATAATGGATATACCAACATTTAATGACCCTTTTTCTTTTTTAATGGATTCTTCATCTGAAATGATCATTAAGATGAAAATGAATCATTTCAATACAAGAGCTGCTCACTCAAAGGAAAACATGCTTAAATGGTATAATTCAATTCAGAAGGTTGCAGAGCAAACCCGTCTTGGTATCCCCATTACAATTGCAACAGATCCTCGCCACGGAGTTCCAACTGAATTTGGTGCATCTATTTATACACCCTATTTTTCTAAATGGCCCTCAGCACTTGGAATGGGAGCTATAGGTGATTCAATTTTAGTTCAAGAACATGCTCGGATTGTTAGGGAGGAGTATAGTGCAATTGGTATAAAAGTCGCGTTAGGACCTATGGCAGATATAGCCACTGAGCCAAGATGGACAAGAATAGATGGTACTTTCGGAGAAAATCCGATTATTAATGCAAAACTAACAGCAGCTTATGTAAAGGGACTACAGGGAGATTCAATAAATAAGAACTCAGTAATTTCAATGGTAAAACACTTCCCTGGATCAGGTCCTGTAGGGAACGGAAAAGACACACACTTCCCTCCAGGAATACAGCTATATAAAGGGAAAAATTTTGAAGAACATCTGATACCTTTTCAAGCAGCATTTGAAGCTGGCGCTGCTTCTGTTATGCCAACTTATAGTATTTTAAAAGGAGTAACTTCTCAAGATATTGGAGCCTCTTTTGATAAGGAAATCATTACTGGAATGCTCAGAAATAGATTTAATTTTAATGGAATTATTTGTTCTGATTGGGGATTAATAACTGATAAAAGAGTAATGGGAATTTTATTTAAACCTGCATCAGCTCATGGTGTTGAAAATTTAAATACAGATGAAAGAATAAAGAAAATAATTGATGCTGGAGTTAATTTAATTGGAGGAGAATCATTAAGCATTGAATTATCAAGATTAATCAAAGATGGTGAAATATCAGAAGATATAATTGATGAATCTTTAAGGAAAATAATGAAACAAAAGTTTCAATTAGGACTTTTTGATAACCCGTATTTAAATGATGAAGGATTAAGTATTTATAATAATGAATACAACAAAAATAAAGGAATTGAAGCTCAAAAGAGATCTTTAGTTCTTCTTAAGAATACAAATAAAATCTTACCTCTTGATTTAAACACTAAAATTTATGTTGAAGGGTTTAAAAAGCCATTTAATAATAAGTATAATTTTTCTTCTATTGAAGATGCAGATATAAATATTATCAAAGTAACCTCCCCAAAAGGTGAAGGTGTAGAAGCAAATTCAATAATGCAAATGCTGTTGGAGGGAGGAAGATTAGATTTCACAAAAGAACAATTAAATAAATTACTGCCTATTATTAAATCAAAGCCAACTATTTTAGTAGCAAATCTAAAAAGACCGAGTATTTTAACTGAATTAAATTTTGAAGCTAANGCATTAATAGCTGATTTTGATGTTTCNGAAGACTTGATTTTTGATATGATTTTTGGNGNATTTAGCCCNTCGGGTAAACTTCCNATTCAACTTCCTTCATCGATGNAATCGGTANTTGATCANAAGGAGGATTTACCATACGATTCAAAAAATGCTCTATATGAGTATGGACATGGTTTAAANTATTAATAAATTTTTGAAATTATTTATTTCTTTTTTTTAGAATATTTNCAACATCATTTAGCTCGAATCCTTTATATTGAAGTAAAACTAAAAAGTGAAAGAGTAAGTCTGCACTTTCGTTTANGAATAAGTCATCNTTTTNATCTTTAGCTTCGATTATNGTTTCTGTAGCCTCCTCTCCTAATTTTTGAGAAATTTTATTTATACCAGANTTGAATAAAGATGCAGTATAGCTTTTGTCAGGATTTTGATTTTTTCTTTNGCTAATAATTGATTCTAAATTTGATAGAAAACCATAACTCACCGTATTTTTTTCTCCCCAACAGGTTTCTGTTCCCTGGTGACATGTAGGTCCCATAGGCTCAGCTCTTATTAAAAGTGTATCGTTATCGCAATCCTCAATAATACTAATCAGGTTTAAAAAATTACCACTTTCCTCACCTTTAGTCCATATCCGATTTTTACTTCTACTGTAAAAAGTAACTTTCTTAGATTTTTTTGTTATGTCTAAAGCAGTTTTATTCATATATCCCAACATCAAAATATTTTTGGTCAAAGAGTCTTGAATAATTGCCGGAATCAATCCATTTTTATTTTTTGAAAAATCAAGTTTCATAGTTTTTAAATTCTAACGTTAATTTTTTTCTTTTTTAATTCTTTTTTTAGATCAAAAATGGAAATTTCTCCATAATGAAAAATACTTGCTGCAAGAGCAGCGTCTGACTTCCCTTTGGTAAATGTATCAACAAAATGTTGAATATTTCCAGCTCCCCCAGAGGCAATAATNGGTATATTAACTTCTGAAGATATTTTAGCCAGGGCATCATTTGCAAATCCGTCTTTTGTTCCATCATGATCCATTGAAGTAAATAAAATTTCACCCGCACCTCTGTCAGCGACTTCTTTGGCCCATTCAAACAATCTAATTTTAGTTGATTTTTTACCNCCTNTTAAATGGACAATCCATTCATTATTTATTTTTTTTGCATCTATAGCTACAACAACACANTGACTCCCGTATTTCTTTGATAATAGATTAATTAAATTTGGATTTTTTACAGCGGCGGAGTTTATAGATACTTTATCAGCACCATTTTTTAAAACCAATGAGGCATCTTTTACAGAGGATATTCCGCCTCCAACAGTAAAAGGAATATCAATACATGAAGCAACTTTTAGAATCAAATCGGTTAGTGTTTTTCTTTTTAATTCACTTGCGGTAATATCTAAAAAGATTAATTCATCAGCACCTTGATTAACATACTGTTTTGCTAGTTCAACAGGATCTCCAGCATCACGTAAGTTGATAAAGTTGATACCTTTAACAGCTCTACCATTTTTAATATCTAAACACGGTATGATTCTTTTTGTTAACACTTTGCAATTATATATTTTTNAATATCTNTCAAACTAATTTTTTTNTCATAAANTGATTTTCCAATAATGGCTCCGTGACATCCAATCTCAGATAATTTTTCAATATCACTTATTTTNGATATTCCTCCTGAACCTATCAATTTAATATTACAGTTTTTTAAAATAGATTGATATAATTTGAAAGAAGGACCATTTAACATTCCGTCTTTTTCTATATCAGTACAAATAACATATTCGACCCCTTTAGATTTATTGTAATTAATGAACTCATAAATTTGATGATCNGTTTNNTCGATCCATCCATTTATACAGATAAATTTATTTTTNACATCGGCTCCCAAAATTATTTTATTTCCTCCATATTTTAAAAGCCATGATTGAAAAGTTTTTGGTTTTTCAANGGCTATGCTTCCAANNGTAATTTTTTCCGCACCNGAATTAAATGCAATTTCAACATCTTTTTCTGATTTTAATCCTCCACCAAAATCAATTGATAAATCTGTTTTTGATGCAATACTCTCNAGTACTTTATAGTTTATAATTTTACTAGATCTAGCACCATCCAGATCCACAAGGTGAATATTTCTTATTCCATGATCATAAAATTTTTTTGCCATTTCTAGTGGATTCACACTATATATTTTTTTTGTCTGATAAATACCTTGGGATAGTCTAACACACTTTCCTTCAATGATATCTATTGCAGGTATAATCTTCATTTTATAGATTTAAAAAGTTTTCAAGGATTAACTGACCAGGCTTACTNCTTTTTTCNGGATGAAACTGAACACCATAAAAGTTATTTTTTTTTATTGAGACACTGTAATTTATTCCATAACAACTTTGAGCCACTGTTTCCTTTATTACAGGCACATAATAACTGTGAACTAAATACATGTATTCATTTTCACTTATTCCGTTAAAAAGNGGAGAGCGTAAGTTTAAAATTTTATTCCAGCCTATTTGNGGGACTTTTCTTTTATTTGAAAAAAGTTTAACCTTAGAATTAATAATTCCTAGCCCTTTGGTATTTTGTTCTTCTGTGATTTCACAAAATAGTTGCATTCCTAAACAAATTCCCAGTACAGGTTGGTTTAATTTTGGGATCACTTTATCTAGGCCACATTTTATTATTTTTTTCATAGCACTTTTTGCAGCTCCTTGTCCTGGAAATATGACTTTATCAGCGGAATTTATTTTATCTANATCAGAAGTTAAAATATTTTTTGCACCCAAACGATCTAGAGCAAATTGAAGACTTCTAGTATTNCCAGCATCAAAATCAATTATTGCAATCATNANAANCTCTCTTTNGTTGANGGTAAAATCATACNATTTGGATCCCTTNTNATTGCATGTCTAATTGCTTTTGCNAAAGCTTTAAATATAGACTCAATTTTATGATGTTCATTTNNACCANCAGCTTTAATATTAATATTTGCTTTAGCAGAATCAGAAAATGATTTNAAAAAATGAAAAAACATTTCTGTNGGCATTTTACCAATCATTTCNCTTTTAAANTCAGCNTTCCAAACAAGCCAGNTTCTTCCCCCAAAATCAANTGCNACNTGNGCTAANCAATCATCCATTGGTAAACAAAAACCATATCNCTCAATNCCTAANTTATTTTTTAAAGCATTTCTAAATGCATAACCAAGAACAATNCCNGTNTCTTCTATTGTNTGATGTTCATCAACACTTAAATCTCCNTTNACATTTATTGATAAATCAATTTGNCCATGTCTGGCAACNTGATCCAACATNTGATCAAAAAATTTAATNCCAGTATCAATTGNGCTCTCCCCTTTNCCATCNANATTAATTTNGATTTTTATATCAGTTTCGTTAGTAGTTCTTTTTTCTACAACAATTCTTTCTTTGAGTTTTAAATATTTATATACTTCNTCCCAACTATTAGATTTTAATGCAATCGAAGACTCAGCATCAGATTGATGGGCATTTTTATTATTCTCAATATTAATATATATTCCCTTAGATCCGAGATTTTTTGCAAGAATCATATCTGAATCTCTATCACCAATTACAAATGAGTTTTTCAAGTCATAGTTTGAATTTTTGATATATTTCTTCAACAAACCAGTTCTAGGCTTTCTTGTTGGCGCATTTTCTTTGGGTAAACTTTTATCTATAAGTATATCAGAAAAAATAATTCCCTCACTGTTAAAAATTTTAAGCATTAAATTGTGAGTAGGCCAAAAGGTGTCCTCAGGAAAACTATTAGTTCCAAGACCATCTTGATTTGTTACTAATACTAATTCATAATCGAATTCTAAAGATATTTTACGTAAATAAGTAATGACCTCTGGGTAGAAAACTAGTTTATCAAAACTGTCAATTTGTTTGTCTTTAGGTTCAATTATTAATGTGCCATCGCGATCAACAAATAAAATTTTTTTCATCATAATTCATTTATTTTTTTTAAAGCGTTGATTAGCTTATCATTTTCACTTTTTAAACCCACAGTAATTCGAAGTGTATTTTCACATCCAAATTGATTAGATGTATTCCTGACTACAATATTCATTTTAATTAATTGATTATATCTTTTTGATGAATTATCAACACGTATTAAAATGAAATTTGCATCAGATGGAAAAACTTTTTGTATAAAATTAAATTCTTTCAAATGACCAATCAATCTGTCCTTTTCTCTTAAAATAATTTTGGCTTCTTTTTTTACTTCTTCTTGATTTTTAAGCTTTAAAAGTGCAGTTCTTTGAGTCAAAGAATTTATATTGTAAGGAGCCCTAATTTTATTTAACATTTCGATTATCTCCTCATTTGCAAATGTCATACCAAGTCTTATACCTGCCATCCCTTGAGCTTTTGAAAAGGTCTGCGTAATAACTAAATTCTTATATTTTTCAATTCGTGGCAAAAAACTTTTATCCTCTGAAAACTCAACATATGCCTCATCTAAAACTACTAAACCATTAAATTTCTTGATGATCATTTCTACATGACTTTCAGAAAAGCAATTACCAGTAGGATTATTTGGGTATGGGATGAACATAATTTTACTATTAAAACTATTTATAATATTTACTATATCTGTATCAAAATCAAAATCTCTATTCAAAGGAATTTTATTAATGTTTATACCATTAATTTTTGCCGATATTTCATACATACCAAATGTTGGAGGGAAAATAATTATATTATCTAAACCAGGCTCACAAAATATCTGCATCAAGAGACTAAATACCTCATTACTTCCATTACTCAAAAATATTTTAGAATTAGAAATAGCTTTTATTTTTGAAATACTATTTTTTAAGGATATTTGATTTGGATCAGGATACCTATTAAATTCAGTTTGAAAAGGATTTTCATTAGCATCCAATAGGATCATTTTATTCCCATTTTCAACATATTCATCCCTAGCAGTTTTATATGGTTTGAGATCATTAATTACTTTTCTTGCTAAGTCTTTAATATTTATTTTACTCATTTTTAAGATCTTTTAATCTAATTGTTATTGAATTTTTATGCGCATCAAGACCCTCAGCAATAGACATAATTTCCACCGCAGGTCCAATTTTCCTTATACCTTCCGCTGTTATTTTCTGAAAGCTGATTTGTTTTAAAAAACTGTCTAAATTAACTCCACTATATTGTTTCGCGTATCCATTTGTAGGTAAAGTATGGTTTGTTCCAGAGGCATAGTCTCCTATACTTTCACAAGAATAATTCCCAATAAAAACAGATCCTGCATTTTTTAAATTTTGAATAAAATATTCTTCCTCCTTACTACAAATGATATAGTGTTCAGGGGCATAATCATTAATATATTTTACTGCTCTTTCTCTTAAATCAAAATAAATTATTTTAGAATTTTGAATAGATTTTCTGATAAATTCTTTTTTATTTAAATAACTAATTTGTCTTTTTATTTCTTTGATAATAGGATTAATAATTTTTTCATTTGTTGTGACTAAAATTACCTGGCTGTCTGGTCCATGTTCGGTTTGTGAAAGAAAATCAGATGCAACATACTTTGGAATAGCAGTTTCATCCGCATAAATTAAAAGTTCACTGGGTCCTGCAGGTAAATCAATAGATATTTTAAACTTAGTTGCATATTGTTTTGCAGAAGTAACATATTGGTTTCCGGGCCCAAAAATTTTATACACGCCTGGAATTGATTCAGTTCCAAAAGTCATTGCAGCAATTGCTTGAGCACCTCCAACTTTATAAATTTTCGAAATGCCACATAAATAGCAAGTGTATAAAATAACTGGGGGTATTTCACCTTTTGGGTTAGGAGGAGTGCAAATAATTATTTCATCACACCCAGCAATCTTTGCAGGAATAGCTAACATTAAAATAGTTGAAAATAATGGAGCTGAACCTCCTGGAATATATAAACCAACTTTTTCAATTGGACGTTTTTCTTGCCAACATTCAACTCCTTTTTCAATTATTATGTGATCTGATTTTGATTTTTGCGATATATGAAACTTCTCGATATTCTTTTTTGCAATTTTTATAGAGTCTTTTAAACTTTTAGATATAAAGTTTTTAGAGTTATCAATCTCTTCTTGTTTGACAATTATTTTTTTTAGTTTAACACCTTCATATTTTTCAGCATATTTAGTAAGTGCCTTATCTCCACTTTTTCTGACTGATTCAAAAATTTCTATTATAGTATTTTCAACAACATGAGATGAATAATTCGGCCGAGTATTTATCTTTTCCCACTTTTTTTCAGGTGGATTTATTATTTTTTTAATCATAGAACCATTTTTTCAATTGGACAAACTAAAATATCTTCTGCACCTTCTTCCTTTAGCCTATCTATTACCTCCCAAAACTTATCCGCATTTATTACAGAATGAAGTGAGCTCCAACCATCTTTTGCTAATGGTAAAACAGTAGGACTTTTTAAGACAGGAAGAATCTTGGAGATGGATTTAATTTTACTGTTAGGAGCATTTAATAAAATATATCTCGATTTTTTAGCTTTTAAAACAGATCTTATTCTGAATCTGAGCTTATTAATTATATCTACTTTTGATTTACTTGCTGTTAAAGATTTCACTAGAACAGCTTCTGAGCTATTTATTTTTATTATTTCTTTCAAATTATTTTTAAATAAAGTACTTCCACTTGAAACAAGGTCGCATATTGCATCTGCTAAACCAATATTTGGAGCAATCTCAACCGAGCCATTGATTATATGAAGACTAGCATTAATATTTTTTTTCTCCAAAAAAGATTTAATAGTGTTAGGATATGAAGTCGCTATTTTTATTCCATTTAAGTCACTTATTTTTTTATATTTAAATTCTCTTGGAACTGCAATTGAAACTCTGCATTTTGCAAAATCTAACTTTTCTAAGATTGGGAGTTTCAAATCTTTTTCTATCAGCAGATTCTCACCAATTATTGCAAGATCTACAATCCCATCTCTCAAATAATTTGGAATATCACTGTTTCTTAAAAAAAAGACCTCAATCGGAAAGTTTGTTGACAAGGCTTTTAACTGGTCCTTTCCATTATTCAAATTAACTCCACAATTTTTTAACAGATCTAATGACCCTTCATTTAATCTTCCTGATTTTTGAATTGCTATTTTTATCATAATGCTTTAAATTAAAAAAGCCCGTTTGATATTTTCAAACGGGCTAGTAATAGTTTAATTTATATAACAACATATTACAACTCGATTGAGTCGAATAGGTAATGATGGTTATGTAAATTTATTTTTTTCACGAAGCACAAATATATATTGAAAATTTTTAAATGCAAGTATTTTATTTATAAAAAACCTTTTTTAGAGTTTTTTCCCATATTTCATATCCCTTTTCGTTAAGATGTAAACCGTCTTCAATAAAAATATCTTTCTTTAAAACTCCATTTTCAACCATAGCAGACCAAGTATCAGCAAACTCTATGAAATCTGATTTATTTGCTAATTCTCTATATTTTTGGTTCAGCTGAATATACTTGTCTCTTAGATGCCATCTTGAAATACTAGGTTTAGCTGAAATAAGTATTATTTTAATTTTATCATTTTTATCCTTAATCCTCTCAATTATTTTTAAAATATTTTTATATATAAAGTTTATTTCTTGTCCTGAGTTAATATCATTATCACCTTCATATATAACTACTTTTTTTGGATTAAAATTTATAACCAATTCATCTATATAATAGAGCAAATCAGATGCTTTTGATCCACCAAAACCTGTATTTACAATTGTAGAATCCTTAAATATTTCAAATAGATTTTCCCAAATTCTAATACTGGAGCTACCTGTGAAAACAACATGCTTATTTTCAGTTTTTATTAAATGTTTATTTTTTTCTTGAATTGCATTAACTTCAGATTTAAAATTCATCTGAGATTTAGCCGAAAAACTAAATATGAGAATTAAATATAAAATATCATTTTTCATTTTTTCAAAGGATTAGATCTAATAAAATAATTACAATTAGTTTAAATTTAACCAAAAATTCAATTTAAAATTAATGCTCCAAGATTGAATCTTGTTTGGGATAACTGCTTCATTACTATTAAAAACTATGAATAAATCTGAAGCTGGTTTATACCTCCATTGAAGTCTTGAATTAAAATTCCATAAGTTAAACTGTTCGTTATATTGATAAAGATTAGAAAAAAATAATTTGTTGGTAAGTGTAAAATCTAATTTTGATCCTATAATCCAAAAACGAGAATTGTTCCAAGGACTCTCTAATTTAATTGAATTATAATTTAAAATTGAGTTAAAGCTAACATAAGGTTGAATTCGATAACCTAATTCAGCAGATAAGCTTTTTCTTTTACCATTTTGATAAAATCCACCAATCAGCCCGTTTATTTTGTATGTAAATTTTGATTGAGGCCTTGAATTAAATTCTAAATTATAGGATTCCCATTTATGTATAGAATTTTTAATTAGTGACTTGATCCCAGACCTAAGAGGATCAAAATCATCCAATAATTTAATATAATTTTTAATNATGAANAAATTTAATTTACTTCTGTTGGAGAAATTAATGACATATGAAAATTTATCTATAAGGTCAGTTTTTTCATGAAAAAGATTAAAAAAATANGTCNTNGAAAACTCAGGACCATGTGAAATAATTTTTGAATTATATTTATAAAATAAATACCCNAATGANGATAGNTATTTATAATATCCTTTTCTTGGAACATATCCTACTTCAGCATTAAAATCCTCTCCAACATATTCATGTTGTATTCTCCACCTCCAGTTTGTAGAGCTATATTCTAGATGAGAAGCATATGAATAATCANTTTTTATCTCCTCACTGTTGAACGTTTTTAANATAAAAGCTTTACCGTTCCATAAATTGTCAGANGAACCATAATTATATTCTAAACCAATATTTCTATTATATTTTGAATCATAAAAAATATTATTTCTTATACTTGAAAAGGNTTCTTTATTTACTAGAATCAAACCTATNTTAGATCTATCAAAAACTTTTTTTTGTATNGTTAAAACACCAAAATTTTGTTTAGGCAATCCAAGTTCATCAACCTGTTGTGTTTGAATATCCATCAACCCAATACGCCACTTTTCATTTAAATTTCCACTAAGTCTAAACCCCCCATCAATGGGAACACCAAGACCAATTCTACGAGAAAAAAAAGGTCTCAGTCTTTTCGTANCCAAAATTNGCAAATAAGTCCCCGTTCTCTAAAAAAAACTGTCTTCTTTCAGGATAAAAAAGTTCAAATCGATCAAGATTTGTTAATTGTTGATCCAATTCAACCTGAGAAAAATTAGGNTTCANAGTCAAATCTATGTTTAGNGCACTTGAGACACTTATTTTTACATCTCCACCAATTTGATTNTTATTTATTTTATTTCCATTTGTTTTTTCAATATTGGAGAAAGAGTANGGNATTAAGGATATNTTTTTTCCTTGCTTTGGAGGGGGCTTATCCCANACNAGAACTCCTGAGTANGCTAATGTTACTGANGGAAATTGNCTTGGAACTGGAGCCCAACTTGATTTTTCACTTGCTTTAAGATCTAACCTTGAGAAATTGATACCCCATTCCTTTATACCCTTTTTATATCTNATTGATTTAAGTGGAATAGCTATTTCACAAATCCATTTTTCAGAATCAAAATAAACTTTTGAGATCCATTTGGTATCCCAATTCAGGTCAACTTTTCCTCCGTTAGACATTGTTCCATCCCATTGGGCCCCATAAGCATTTAATCCAAATGAAAAGCCCGTTGTTAAATTATTAAAGGGGTCAATTGAGATTAATAAATTATCATTTTTCCCAAAAGAAAAATCTCTTTTCAAAGATTCAACTGTATAATCCCCTTTAACACTATTGTTGTAAAAAATAACTCCAAAATAAATATTTTTTTCGTCGTATAATATTCTTGCCTCTGAATGCTGATTTGCCTTTTTACCATCAGTTGGGAGAATCATAAAAAAATTATCTGCAACTTCAGCAGATTCCCATATTTTCTCATCGAGAAAACCGTCAATAACTATAGGCTGATCGGTTTTTTTTGGATGTATTCTATAAGAGTCATTTATTTTTTGACAATTTAGCTTATTAAAAAAACACACATAAAATATTATAACTCCTTGCAGATATTTTATTAATAATTTCAAGTTTCATTTGGTTTTAACTAAATTTAAATAAACCATTAGAATATACATCTATGACACAAACAAAATATTTTTGCAGACTTTTGGTTGTTCTTTTTTTTTCTTTTTTTATTTCTTGTGAATCTAATAAAAAAGTCCAACCTCCAAATGTTATAATCATATTAACTGATGATCAAGGATGGGGGGACCTGAGTGTTAACGGAAATAAAGACATCAACACACCTAATATAGATAAGCTTAATAAAGAAGGTGTCAGATTTGATCGCTTTTTTGTGAGTCCAGTTTGCTCTCCTACTAGGGCAGAAATTTTAACTGGAAGACATCATGTAAGAACNGGAGTTTATGATGTTTCTCTTGGAGGAGAAAGAATAAATATTAACGAAGAGACTATAGCAGATGTTTTCAAATCTTTCGGTTATAAAACAGCTGCATATGGGAAGTGGCATAATGGAATGCAAGCACCATATCATCCAAATACCAGGGGCTTTGACGATTTTTATGGTTTTTGTTCTGGCCACTGGGGAAATTATTTTGATCCTTTACTTGAAAAAAATGGAGAACTGGTAAAAGGAAATGGATTTATAATAGATGATTTTACAGACCATGGAATAAAATTCATTCAGAAAAATAAAGAATCCCCATTTTTTCTNTATTTACCTTTTAATACTCCTCANAGTCCAATGCAAGTCCCTGANAGGTTTTGGAAAAAATTTCAAGATAAAACAATATCTCAAAAAGGTACAAGATCAAGAATACCTGATGATTTATCTTCAGGGACCAACAGAAATAAAGGAGAAGATCACACCAGAGCAGCTCTTGCCATGTGCGAAAACGTTGATTGGAATGTAGGAAGAATTCTTGAAACATTAGAATCTCTTAATATTGATAAGAATACAATAATAGTATATTTATCTGATAATGGTCCAAATGGGCATAGATGGAATGGAGGAATGAAGGGTGTTAAGGGTTCAACTGATGAAGGAGGTGTTAGATCACCAATGGTTATAAATTGGAAAGCAAATATTCCTGAAGGTAAAGTGGTTCAGAAGATTGCTGCCGGGATTGATTTATTACCTACTTTAAAAGATCTAGCAGGAATTAAAATTAAGCCAAAAAACAAATTAGATGGAATTAGTCTAAAAAAGTTAATTTTTGAAGAAAACATAGAATGGCCAAATAGGTACATATTTAATTATTGGAGAGGAAAACTAAGTTTGAGAAATCAAGATTTCAGACTTGGTAATAATAATCATCTATATAACATGAAGGATGACCCAAACCAATTAAAAAATGTTTCCTCTGAATATTCTGATGTGTTCGATGTTATGAAAGTAGAGAAAGTTAAATGGGAAAATGAGGTTTTGATCAATTTGAAAACCGAGGATAAAAGAGCTTTTGTGATAGGTCATCCTGATCTGAAAAACACTCAGATTCCTGCAAGAGATGCAAAGGCAAACGGTTCAATAATTAGATCTAATTTTTATCCAAATTGTAGTTACATGACAAATTGGATAAATATAGAAGATACTATAACCTGGGATGCTGAAGTAGCAGAGGATGGAAACTTTGAGGTAATTGTTTACTATACGTGTGCTAAAGATGCCATAGGGTCTGAAATTGAATTAAGTTTTTCAAACTCCAAAGTCTCAAAAAACATAACAAAATATTATGATCCAGATGAATATGGAAAAGAAAATGATAGGTCTCCAAGAATTGAATCTTATGTAAAAGATTTCATTCCTTTAAATATGGGAATAATAAAATTAGAAAAAGGTAAAGGAACACTTGTTTTAAAAGGATTGAAAAAGAATGGTGAAGAGCTTATGGATTTTAGACTACTTATGTTGAAAAGAATTTAATTTAAAATCTTCAATAATTCATTTCGCATTTTTTTATAACCGCTCTTGTTTGGATGTAAACCATCTGAGAAAAGCTTTTCGTTAATTTTTGGACTACCATCTTTATTTAAAAAAACGTTGCCAATATTTGAATAATTAATTGATAATTCAGATGCTAGATATGAAATCTTTGTATTTAATTTTTCAATTCTTTTTTCATAATTTCTTTTTGGAATAATTCCCATGAGAAATATTTCTGCGTTTGGTTGTCTAATTTTAACTGCCTGAGAAACTAATCTTAAACCTTCAATAATCTCTTGATTTGAATTTAAGGGAATATTATTTGTTCCAATCAGGATAAATATATTTTCAGCATTAAATCCATCGAGCTCTCCATGATATATTCTCCATAAAACATTCTCAATTCGATCCCAACCNTAAGCATAATTTNTNAGACCCAAAGGAGTAAAGAAATTATCCCACGATTCAGATTCAACTTTAGTCTTAAAATCAGGTAATCCACCCCAAAAATGAATTATGGAATTTGAAATAATAATATTTTTTGGAGGATTTAATTTATTTATAATTAGGATTTCGTTGTGTCTTGATTCCCAATCATAATTTCCTAGCTCTCTTAATTGAGTTACTGGTTGAGTTGTCTGAAATACTCCAACAGGCTCATTTAAAATAGCACGTAATTTTTTTTCATATGCGTCAGCATAAATTTTCATACCAAGATCAGAAGGATGTAAGCCATCAACTGTTTCTTCAATGGTAAAACCAATTTCCTTTTCAGATAAATAATAGAGATTTTTATCGCCTTCTTTTTTTAGTAATTTAAATACTTCTTTTTGCAGTAGGTTAGGGATAACGTATTCATCACTATAGTTGGATATTTTTATGAGATGATCATTATAACTTGCATGCTCTGTTATTAAAATAGGTGTTTTGGGATTTTTCAATCTTATTTTTCTTATTGAATTTATAACAAGATTTTGAAATTGTTTTTTATTATCAATTCCTTCCCATCCATAATCATTTTTTATAAGGTTTGGAATACAATCTATAATAAATATCTTAGAGTCAATTTCACTCACTAAATCAATAACCTCTGGGTGCATTTTACCATTCCCATCAAATCCCAAGTTAATCAATGGTCTATCCATTCTCCTACTTAAAATTGATGTCCACGCCATTCCTGGTCTTGAGGCACAAGCTCCTTGAGCAATTGAAGTTCCATAAACAACAATTGGCTTTTCTTTTCTTTTAGTTAAAGGACTAAAATCAGAATTATCTTTTACCCCTATTTCAAGCCATTCTATCCCATTATATAAGGGTAGATATAGCCTGTATTCTCTTCCAAATTTATTATAATTGTCATTAGGCTTTAATCTCGAATAATGATATTGAATAGTATCTTTAAAACTTCTTCCAAATGTTGAGGAAACCCATAATTTTTTTCCATCAGCATCGATAGCGTATAAATCAACTCCACTCGCACCTGTGGCAGGCATATGGTTTAATGAATAACTCTTATTTTTTGTTTGATAACGAATTTTTATTTCATCAGAATTAGATCTGAATCTAATCATTAGACCTGAAGATTGAGAACCTAATTTCCAAATATTAGAGTTGACTTTTATTTTTGCCTTTAATGGTAGTCTGCCATAATAATTTTCAACTTCTTTAGGCCAAGCCTGTCCTTCAATTAAATTTTCTTTGGATGATTCTGGATTAAACCATTTAAAATTATCATTTTTTTGTCCGTTCATTAAACAAGACAAGAAGATCAAAAAAAATAAATTTTTTTTCATTTTTTGACAAGAGTTATGCTATTTAAATTTATACAATTATAATAAATAAAACCTCTTATGCTTAATTATTAAAATTTAGAGCAGTATCAATTAGAGCCAAGTGTGAATATGCCTGAGGAAAATTACCGAGTAATCTTTTCGATTTAAAATCAATATCCTCACTAAACAAACCAAGATGATTACTATACGAAAGTAATTTATCAAATAATTCTTTTGACTTTTTTTCTTCACCAATTTTATACAAACTATCTATGTACCAAAAAGTACAAACGGTAAAAGAGGAACTTGGAGTTCCAAAATCGTCACTATTTTTATATCTAAAAAGGAGACCTTCATGCGATAATTCTTTTCCAATTGCTCTAACAGTACTGATATATTTTTTATTTTTTGCTTCTATGAATCCATAAGGTTCCATTAATAAAACAGATGCGTCTAGATGATTGGAGTTATATGATTGAGTAAAGGCTCCTTTTTTTTCATTCCAGGCATTTTCCATTATATCATTTTTTATTTCATCTCTTAAAGGGGTCCATTTTTTTGCTGATTTACCATCTTGAATTATTTCAGAAATTTTGATTGCCCTATCGATAGCAACCCAACATAGTAATTTTGAAAAAGTAAAATGTTGATCTTCATTTCTAAACTCCCATATTCCTTTATCAGGTAGTTTCCAATTATTATTTACAACCCATACTATGGATTTAACAATTGACCAAAGTTCTTCATGTTTATCATTTTCGTCAGTAAATTTTTCAATTTTATAATGTATAGCATCCATAAGAATACCATATATATCATTTTGTTTTTGAGAAAAAGCTGCATTTCCAACTCTTACGGGTTTTGAATTTTTATAACCTGACAAGTGGTCTAATGTTTTTTCGGTAAGTAATTTTTCACCTTTAATTCCATACATAATTTGGAGTTTTTGTTCTTTAGTTGGAATAAGGTCAATTATGTATTCAATAAAGTTCTTAACTATTCTAACATGCCCCAATTTGGCAATAACTTTTATAACCATTGATGCATCTCTTATCCAACAAAATCGGTAATCCCAATTCCTTACTTCACCAATTGTTTCTGGCAAAGAAGTTGTTGCTGCAGCGAGAACAGCGCCAGTCTTTTCATAGGTTAGAAGCTTCAGGGTCATAGCACTTCTTAAAACTTGATCATTATAATTTTTGAAGAGAGGTGTCTTATAGCACCAATTTGTCCAATATACTTTTGTTTTTTCCAATTCTAAAAAAGTACTTTCAATGCCAGGTATAATAATTTTTTCATTGTATGAGATAGTCATAAAATGATTTTCTGTAAGAGTTATTTCTTTAGAATTCAAGATTTTGTTTTTATTCAAATCTGTATATAAATAGAGAGTTTCGTATCTGTCTTCATTTAATACACTTACAATAAAGTTTTCTTTTATATAGCTGTTTGTTTTTCCCATTGAGAAACTTAATTTAGGGTCATATAAAACTCTAAATTTAGGTTTACCTTTTATGAGTTTAAGTGCCCTAACTATTTGGGGAGGAGAGTAATAAACCCCGTTTTCTTTTTGATATCTTGGCATGAAATCAATCACTTCAAATTCATTTTCTGAGTTTTTGAAGGTTGTTATTAGTATACATGTTTTTTCCATGTATTTTTGATCTATTGAATAAGATGAATCACAATCTATCTTGAAACTACCTCCAATTTTTTCATCTAAGATTTTACAAAAGACTGATGGCGAATCAAATTCGGGTAAGCATGACCAATCAATTGAGGAATCTTCATTTATTAGGGCAGAAGATTTACAATTTCCTATTATTCCAAAATTTAAATTATCTTTTTGCAAATTCGAGTTCATTATTTCCTAAATTTAAATGTTTATGGCTAAAAACATAATAGTTTCAAACAGGCTCCCTGTTCAAATCACGAAATTAGAAAATTCATATGTAT
>PAHL01000042.1 GCA_002711185.1 Flavobacteriaceae bacterium | reverse complement strand
TGATCATTCTGGCTAATTTTATACCGCTTGCAACGCTTAAAACCTTTCCCATTTCAGGAATCTCATCTAAATAATCATGAATCTCCTCAAGCTTAGAAAGAGATGTTGCATTCCACCAATAGCCAGATGCATCACTTGAATCATCTTCAAATAAATCATCTTCAAATAAATCATCACCATCAAAATTTGAATCATCAAATATTACTTCGGGCGGCTGGTCGATTAAGATATCTAATGTTGCCGTTCCACCCAATTCTTGATCAAGCAATAGCATGCCCTGATATATTTCGGTATCTGGAGAAAAATAATCTATAAATCTGTTTTCAACTTCAAGTTTTGAGATTCCATAAATCAAAGAGATTGAGACAAAAAGAAAGAAAACGGCAATCTTTTTACCCTTGTTAATAGCTAGCCAGCCCAATCTTGAAGGTATTTTATTTATAAAGGCTAGTGAATGGATATTTGTAGATTTAATTGCAAGCTTCATAGCGCTAGGCAAGAAAGTAAAAGTAAAGAAAAATGCAAAAATCATTCCTACTGACATCATTTTTCCAAATTCTATAACAGGCTTGATATCCCCCATTACTAATGAAAGAAAGGCAATGGCAGTAGTCAATGCAGCGAATAAGCAAGGGATAACCATCTGATTTAAGGTATNATATATAGCATCATCAACCAATTCAGAATTACGAGAAACTTCAATAAATCTAACCAACACATGAACAGTCAATGAGATAGTCAATATAAGNAATAAAGCGATAAAATTTGAAGAAATGACACTTATTTTCCAATCCATTAATCCAAGCACGCTGGCTGTAAAGACTGTCGTAAGAAAAGCATTGCCTAATGGCAAAAGAACAAACCATATATTTTGAAAAAACAAGTAGAGCATCAAACAAAAAACAATGGCAACACCAGCACCAAATATCAATAAATCAGATTTGATAAAACNCATCATATCAGTAGCTATCATTGAAGCTCCACCTAAAAATAAAGTCCCATTAGCAGTATTTTGCTTCAGTAGATATCTAATTTGAGCGATTAAATTTGCTCGCTGTTTTGCCTCATCATCATTTATTTTAGAGATTTGTTTATTTATATTAGTAAGCTCATTTTTTTGGGTTGATGAGAGATTATTAAATGCAAGCAATTTATATCTCTTTCTNATTAAATTTCTGTATAAAGAATTCTCCTCAAGAGTTACCTGCATTGCTGTAGTATCTCCAGAAGGATTAATAATGAGCTCTGAGTAAACTGGATTATTGATAATTTCTTTCTTCGCAGCAGCAAAATCGATATCTTCAGATTCAAGAGTTTTAAGATTATCCATNAAATCTNCAAGAGGGACTTTTGGTTGAAAAAATATGGGGGCATCAAGAATTGTTAGNACAGACTGAACGCCTGGCAGTTTTTCTAATTGAGTATCTAGACTTTTGATTGTTGCTAGGGATTGGGGTGAAAATAAATCAGANTCTGGAGTAAAAGTAATAANTAAGAAATCAGAACTACCAAATATTTCGCCTGTCTCTCTGTAAATTTTAAATGCTTCATCCCCCTCTANCACTAATGCATCAGAGGATGCATCAAGTTTAAANCTCTTTAGACCGGNGGCTGCTGAAAGAAAGATAGCAGCTATAAAANCCATTACAAGGATTGGTTTTTTTATAATAAATTGAAATATNTATTTCATCTATACTATTTTTTTCTAGAGCATTCAGGTGATGAGAGTATCACCGGATTATTATTGTATTCTTCAATGGTAAAGGCTTGAATAGACAAAGCATGAATTTTTTTCATAGTTTCNAATAAAATTTGATAAATCATCTGATGTCTTTTTACTTTAGTCATTTTAATGAAGTTATTTGAAACAATTACTAATTTAAAGTGAGTTTCGGAGTTAGGAGGTACATTATGCATTGCACTCTCATTATCTAGGAACATACGATCNACAACCAATTGATTATTAAGACTATCAATGATGCTGTCATAGAGGCTCATTTTGACTCCATTTTTAAAAGATATTCCTTGTTAGCCTTTCCNAGAGCAAATTCTCCAATGGATCCNTCTTGTTTAACGACCCTATGGCATGGAATAAGAAGAGGNATNGGATTCATTTTACATGCTGANCCAACTGCTCTGGCAGCACCAGGCACACCTATCTTAGATGCTAATGATGAATATGATTCTGTCTGGCCTCTTGGTATCNTTATTAATGCTTTCCATACCTTCTCTTGAAATGGCGTACCTTGAAGATGATATTGAGGAAATTGTTTTAACTCGCCATTACTAAAAATTTTATTAATTATCTTCTGCAGGCAAATGTCTTGAGGGTGTGGTGAATTTTTATTATTTAGATAAACTAATTTTGCCAACATAGAATTAACATAAAACGAATTAAAATTTCCTATGGGTGTAGTTAAGGACTTNATGNTCATANAGCNATTTTAACATTGGCAGCTATCTAAANATAAAAAAAATAAAAAAAAGAGGGCTAAAGCCCTCTTTAAAATACAAATACTTTGTTTATTTTAACTGATGAGTTATGTATGTCCTGTTATTGGAGCAAGATTCAATAAGTTCGCCTAAAACTTTGTCCTCATCAGAACCATTTATATTAGCCCAATAATTATCAGATCCAGATCCTAGGTCAGCAACATTTTGAGCGTACAAAGAATATACATAGTCATAATCACCTTCTAAGGCACCTGATCCAGGAAAAATCATCTTACGACCAAGATTATCTCCAGTTGACCTAGCTTTCATTGCAAAATCTTTATATGCATCAAATATTTGTCGAACAGTTACTCCCTCTTTCATCTTGCAATCTGCAAACCTAACAGCTCCAACGTTCAAATCACCTTCAGGAGATGAAATTGGCCATTGCCATGTGTCTATAGCATTTACTGGAATTGTTGGTGCTTTTGCAAGAAGACTTGTTCCATTTTTTACCCAATAATCAAGGCCAATATATTGCTCGGTTGCATTTGGCCAAAGCCCTAAAAAAACACTGTCATGAGATTGAAGATTAGAATTAAAATAAGGCATAAAAACTACAGGCTGCCAATTATCATAAATAGAATGATCACTCGTCCATTTAACCAGTTGCTCTCCCCATTTCAATAAATCTTCGAAATCTTTTCCAGGTTTAAATTTATCGACATAATATTCTGCCTTATTAGGTACTGGTTCATATTTATACTCATCTTGTGCGATGATTATTGACGGCAATGACATTAAACTCAAAGCCAATAAAAAAGTTATATTTTTCATATTTTTCTCCATTTAAAAAAATGTATTTTTTATATACATTAACTTTAAATTCTTTTACTCACAAGCTTAAAATCATGAAGGCTAATGGTGCGGCATCCGAGATTCGAACTCGGACCATCTGCTTGGAAGGCAGATATACTAGCCATTATACTAATGCCGCTCTTTGAAGAGATCGTATATTACACTATCTTTAGAGTAATCTTAAGAGAATTAAATGGTCTTTTAGATTTTCTAAAACATTTATAATGAATTAGTTTAAGATTAATCATGATATTTGATTTCAATCATCTAAAAAAAATTAACATCAGTTACTTTTCTCATGGATTTAGGGTTATCAAGGTATCGTTTNTTCTNATTGNCCTTGGGCTCATTGGAATTATTCATGGCCTNCTCCCTTTTGCTTTTGTGGAGACTGTCAGCAANGGAGTTAAAAAAATCGCTGATGAGATNTCNCATTTCTAGATTACAAAACCTGGTATCTGCGATAGGCTCTTGATATCTGACAAATCGATTGTTCTAACAATAATTCNTGAATCTCTTTACTAATTTCCAATTNTTGCCACGATTCTACAAAATCTTTTCGAGTTTCGAGTGATGAAAATATGTTGGTCCATTGAAAATTATTGCCTGATAAGTCTTTTTCAGAATAAAGTATATTTACGGGTGAATTATTTTTTATTAATACATCGGTAAATTGTTCAAGAACCAGTTTCATGGTTGCGTAACTAAATCCTTCAAGATACTCGCAATCAAGAGTTTCTAATATTGCTGGGGAGCTAGTAATAGTTTGATTGGTAAGCCATAGAGACCTACTTGAGATCGAAGAAGTTTCACAGGTTGCAATATCATCAAAACTTAATGCAGCCAGAGTAATATTTAATTGGTCCAAGGAAATAGATTCCCCATGGTTCATTAATAACNCAAAGGTTTGAGTCTCAGTTTGATCTTGNGTCACTGGAAATAAGAAATATAATTNCTCAGCACCATCTCTAATTTCAGAAAAACTACTAACAAACTTTGGTATAAACCTCTCAACAGAATTGAGTGTTTTGCCTGATACCAAACTACAAGTTAATGNGGATTCTTTAAACGAATATTCTGGCTTAATAAAATTACTTAATTCTAAATTAGAATTTTTTGAATCTCCTTGGCAACTGGCTATACAAGTAGCAAATATAAGTAAAAAAAAGAGCTTCAATTTAGATTAAACATATTTAAACAATGTGATAATAATATTATGAAAAATTGTATATGCATACCGATTACATATTTGTTTATTGTCTTGGTTATGCCTATAGATCTATATGCATATAAATATGGTCTTGGTTCATGCCTTGATCAAAAATTTGAGCAAAGTATTTGGACNTCAATACAAGAGGAAAGTATAGATGGGTTTATTTTTTTAGGAGATAACGTCTATGGAGATCTTCCTAGCGGAAAGCTCACCAAGATGGAAAAAGCTTATGCAAAGCAAAAGACTAGATTACCTAAATGGTTGATGAATGAAAAAGACATATTAGCAATATGGGATGATCATGACTTTGGTCTNAATGATGGAGGCAGAGATTATCCTTTTAAAGANAATGCTAAAAAAATGTTTTTAAATTTCTGGAATATACCTACCGAGGACCCAAGAAGAAATAGAGAGGGTATCTATTTTAAACAAACTAAAGAAATTGAAGGAATTGAAGTTGAGATAATTGGTCTAGACACTAGATACTTTAGATCAAAGTTAAAAGGNAGNAAAAACGCTTACAAACAAAATAAAGATTTAGAGGCAACNATTCTCGGTCAAAATCAATGGGCTTGGTTAGAGTCATCGATTAATAATTCAATTGCGGATATTATTGTGATTCTATCTTCAATCCAAATTTTAGCTACAAATCACCCCTATGAAAAATGGGATAACTTTCCATTAGAAAGAGAAAGATTGCTACTTTTATTAGCAAATGCATCAAAGAATAAAACAATTATTGCAGTATCTGGTGACAGGCATAAATCAGGTATTTACCAAAATGAGAATTTTTTTGAAATTACAGCATCGTCCCTGAACAAGCCTGGTTCAGAGCATGCAGAAACAGATCCTTTATTATTAGGAGAAATATANCCCGAAGAGAATTTTGGAACTTTGAATATTGAACCNAATAAAAATAGAATTACGCTTTCTACTCATGACCGCAATGGGAAAGTTATTAACTCTAAAATTATAAATATTTATTAGTAAATTGATATTTCTATTAATCTTGAAAAATGGCTGATCGGTCAAAGATTGTCATCTTGGGGGCTGGAATGAGCGGAATTGCTTGTGCTCTTAACCTTTATAATAAATTTGATGTAAGCATTTATGAAAAATCACGTGGAGTTGGTGGAAGGCTTTGCGCAAAATCATTACCCGATGGATTGTTTCACTTTGGAGCACAATTTTGTTCGGCGCAAACAAGCTCTTTTAAGGCATTTTTAAAAAAAAGTAATGCTATTCACTTTTTGGGATCTGCATTTGATATGAAGATCAACTCTAGTATTGAAACTAAAAACTTTTTTGTTGCAAATGATGGCATGCATAGCCTTCTTAAAAAATATGAACAACGATTAAAAATCTATTTTAATCAGAAAGCGATTAAAATTGATGAAGAAAAAAAGTTGGTATATTTCGAGTCAGGCAATAAGGAATCGTACGATATAATAATTTCTAGCCTCCCTCTTCCCCAAGCAAAGGAAGTTTTTGAGTCTAAAATTAATNATGATGCATCATTTAATCCATGTATATCAGTAGGAATGACAATATCTGGAAGTCCTAATTATAAGCATGTCGCNTATAAAAATATTAATGAAGATATTTCATGGCTTGGAACAAGCAAATTTTATAATAAAAAAAATGATGAAACTTGGGTGTTGCAATTTTCGCCAGATGCAAGCTTAGCGATGATGAGTGATACTGACTCCTTTATTCAAACTCTAGCNGAGGATGCTGTTAGAAATACAATTAATGGGCAATATAAAATCATGCATTCAGGAATTTTTAAATGGAAATACGCTTTATGCAGTCGATCAAACCTTAACAATGAATATACATATATTTCTAAAGATGCGTTTGCGATTGGTGATTGGAATCTTTCCCCGCGTGTTGAATCAGCATATATTTCAGGAAATGAATTGGGTAAATATTTAACTAAAAATATATTATGAAACAGATAGGATTAATCTTTCCAGATGATTTATCAACAAACAACAAAGTTCTCTCATCAATAAAGATCTCTGATCCATTATTGTTATATGAGCCTTGCGATACTTATTACCAACTTAAACATCACAAGCATAAGTTAGTCTTACTTATATCAGCTT
Source organism: Flavobacteriaceae bacterium (assembly GCA_002711185.1). Classification (GTDB taxonomy): domain Bacteria; phylum Bacteroidota; class Bacteroidia; order Flavobacteriales; family Flavobacteriaceae; genus Marivariicella. The sequence continues at coordinate 2,641 of PAHL01000042.1, read as the reverse complement.
TAAGGCATTGGAAGAAAAAATTGGAGGATGATTTTACAAATATAATCCATATAAAAATTACTAAGGATAGAAATATTGACCTGATGCATGAACTAGAGACATTGCATAAAAAACTTAAATTTAATTTGCTGCATGTTACCCAGCCAAGTGATCATGGAATCCTCACACAGCTAATGTTTTTTGGATCAAAGCATGATGTTGAACTAAAGATTCATCCAGATACAAAATTTATNGATTCAATTGAAGGTTTTTCTGAATGGTCTGTAGACAAAAAATCTCTTGTGCAAGAATACTATTATCGTTGGTTAAGGAAAAAATATAGCCTTCTTATGGAAGGCAATAAACCGTTAGGTGGTAAATGGAATTTTGATAAAGACAACCAAAAAAGTATTTCAAAACTAAANGAGATTCCCAAGCCTAGATCTANACTTAAATCAGATGAACTAACAATATCAACAATGATTGATATTGAAAATTGCTTTCCTGATTCAGCCGGGAATTTAGAAAGTTTTAACTGGGCGGTTACCCACTCTGATGCTAGGAAGCAATTAAGGAATTTTCTACGAACTTATTTTAAATCCTTCGGGGATTTTCAAGATGCTATAGATAAAGAAAATACAACTCTATTTCACTCTCTATTATCTCCCTACATAAATTCTGGCTTATTGGATCCAATGGAATGCATCGTAGATGCTATTAGTTATTTTAAAAAAGATGAGCATGAGATTCCAATTAATGCCCTAGAGGGTTTTGTTAGACAGATTTTAGGATGGAGAGAATTTATTAGAGGAGTATATTGGGAAAACATGCCTCAATATAAGGAAATGAATTTTTGGTCNCATGATAAGAGCCTAAATCAAAATTGGTATTTGGGGGAAACAGGCATCCCATTGCTAGATGATGCGATTAAAGAATCTGCCGNNACTGGCTATACTCACCACATCAATAGGTTAATGATAATCTCGAATTTAATGAATCTTTCAAATATTAAACCAAATGAAATTTATCGATGGTTTATGGAAATGTATGTTGACTCAGCGGACTGGGTAATGGTACCAAATGTATTTGGAATGGGGACTTATGCTGACGGAGGNATATTTTCNACCAAACCATANATATGTGGATCAAGCTACATGCTNAGAATGTCAAATTACAAAAAGGGAGAATGGTGTGATGCTGTGGATGGTCTTTACTGGCGATTTATAGAGAATAATAGAGAGTTCTTCGCCACAAANCCAAGNCTGGCATTAATGCCAAAGTCTCTAGATAAAATGAATGAAGGTAGAAAAATTAAAATCTTTAAAGCTGCTGAGGAATTTATTGAAAAAAATACCTCTTAAAGATCCTCTAACAAAAACTCAGATGCAGCTATACTCATGCCAGCATTATCATGCGCAATTCCTGGAACTGTCTGATACCTCCATCTAAAGGGTAAATTCTTTTCAACCCCCAGCTTGATTAAATCATTAAAAAAATTTGTGCCTCTTTCAAATCTATGCCTGCCTTGTTTTTTTGCTTTTCGCATAGCGGGCAAGGAATGATGTTTTGGATCGTTATCTGCATCGCCTAAGAAGACCCCTCCTTTCATTCTTAGAAGCCACTCAAGCCGTTCATCTGAGACATTCATGTTTTTGATACCAAAGGGATAAGAGATGCCATCATCTGCAAATGTATAAAAGCCTGCATTTGCCATCGCAGCTTTTTCAATTCTAGTTTCATTGCTTAATAAAAGATACCTATGCACAAATTGCGATCCTCCAGAATGCCCATAAAGTCTGAAGGTTGTTGTAGAGATTTTTAATTTAGCTTTGAAATAATCAAAAAGAAGTCCAAGAGAATCTGTTAAAAAAAGTGATTGGTCTTTTAATAATTTTCCCTTTTCTGTGCTCATCATTAAATAGACATATTCAGGATACGATTCTTTAGAAAATTCTGGAGCTATCAAAACAACATTTCTGTTCTTAACCAGAGGCAGCCAATCATTTAAATATTTTTTTGCTGTTCTAGAGGCCCCATGCATAATAAAAATAATTTTTGTATTGGTATCTATTGAATCTGGGGTTGAATAGTAAATTTTTGAGTCAGGTTTTTTCCAATAAGAGAAAGTGGTCTCTTCAATCTGCCGTGCAAATAATTCAAAGGAAGAAAAAATAACAAAAAATAAAATAAACTGTTTCATTAGTGTTTATGGGTATTAGGTTTTTCTGGGGCTTTGCATTTTCCTCGCTCCCAATCACCAGGCTTGCAATCATAAATGATTCTTCCATGATCTTTAATTAAATAGTCCAAAATCTGGTGAGCATGAGCGCCGAAACCTAAAGATGCATCCTCTTGAAGTTCCTTAATAGGTATAGTGTAACTTGCCCAGTCTTTAGGTGCTCTCCAACCCGGCGGAGGGACTAATTGAGCTCTAATACCTGATATTGGATGAAGAGCACGCCATTTTCTAATCTTATTTGCCATTATTTCAACTAACTTCGGATATTCATCTGCTAAGTTATTATATTCATTTGGATCAGCGCTGATATCAAATAATTTATTTTCTATATTAATTTCTAACAGAGAACTTGTTATAACTTGAACTAGCTTCCATTTATCATTAAAAACTGTTGTGTGAAATTCTCCGTAATTAGGTGTTTCA
>PAHL01000041.1:41013-64155 GCA_002711185.1 Flavobacteriaceae bacterium | reverse complement strand
TACAAACAAAACGAATTTTTCCAGTAGCTTTCTTTGTAAACTTGGCGGTATTATTTGAAACTAACATAGAAATATTTTCACCACTAAGATTAATTTCACGTGTTAAAAAAGCTCCTGTAGTCATCTCTGCAGCCATTCCTTGAACAGCCCAGAACATAGATTTAAATGGATTTTGGTTGATCCAGCTATGCCTAACTTTGACTATACATTCACTATCGTTTATACTATACAACCTTACTCCTGACCACCATGCAGATGGGAGTTTAAAAAACATGAACATATTAAAGCGAGCCGGAGTAACCTTCACAATCAAATATAATTAATTTTTATGTCAAAAAATTTGTGATTTTTTCTGAAGAAATCGAAAACGCATCTGCAACTTGTTTGTTAACTACTTTTCCATTAATTATGTTTACACCCTTTGCTAAAGATGGGTTTTCATTACATGCACTCTTCCATCCCTTTGAAGCTAATTCTCTGGTATATGAAATTGTAGCATTTGTCAAAGCTCTGGTTGAAGTATTGGGGACTGCACCAGGCATATTTGTTACTGCATAATGAACAATACCATCAATAGTATTGATAGGTTTTTCATGTGTTGTAGGAACACTAGTCTCAAAACATCCGCCTTGGTCAATTGCTACATCAATTAAAACAGTTCCTTTTTGCATATCTTTTAACATATCTTTTTTAATTAAACTAGGAGCCTTAGCACCTGGAATTAGTACTGTTCCAATAATTAAGTGAGATTTTTTAATGTATTCATTTATTGTATGGAAATCTGAGAACAAGAGATTTACATTAGGGGGAAGAATATCACCCAATTTTTTAAGTTTATCAATGTCATTATCCAACAAAATAACATTAGCACCAAGTCCAGCAGCCATCCTTGCAGCCTCTGTTCCAGCCACACCTGCCCCCAAAATTAATACATTAGCCGGTTTTACACCTGGGACTCCCCCTAAAAGTATACCTAAGCCTCCTTGCGGTTTTTCTAGAAACTTGGCACCCTGTTGAGTTGCCATTCTTCCAGCAACTTCTGACATTGGAACTAATAATGGTAAACTACCATTTTTTTCAACTGTTTCATATGCAATACAAATAGCTTTGGAATTGATCATGGCTTTTGTTAGAGATTCACTTGATGCAAAATGAAAATATGTAAAAATTATTTGATTAGGTTTTATTAAAAAATATTCAGATTCTAAAGGTTCTTTTACCTTAACAATTAAATCTGCAATAGAAAATATATCTTCAGCTGAATCTAAAATAGAACAGCCAACATTTTTATAATCATTATCACTAAAACCACTATTTATTCCAGCACTTTTTTCAATGAAGACTTTGTTTCCCTCAGACACCAGAGTTTCAGCACCCGAAGGAGTAATTCCTACTCTAGCTTCTTGAGATTTAATTTCTTTAGGTATTCCAATTTTCATAAAAAAATATTGTTGTAAAAATATGTAATTTTTTATCAGAGATTTTAATAAAACTTGCTTTAAATTTATTTAAATATTTNTNNTACTNAAATTAATAAAATTTANTTCAAGTAAATATTACAAAATGNTTAAAAAACTTCCNNNAGAAGANCGATGGAACATATATACNCANGGTTTTGGTGCAATAATNAGCTCTATTTGTGTTATTTATTTTATTGCTTTTTCAAACTTAAGTTTATATNANAATAATTTAGGGTTTTTAATTTATGGTTTATCATTAATTTTTTTGTTTGTTTCCTCTAGTATATATCATGCACAAACAGGTNNCCAAAAGGNAAAATGGCAAAAAATTGATCACATTGGAATATATTTTCTTATTGCAGGAACATACACTCCTGTTTGCTTAACAGTATTATATGAAACCTCTGGATTAATTATTTTACTGATCGTTTGGGCATTAGCATTTATTGGTATAGTCTACAAGCTTTTTTTTATAAACAAATTCGTAAACTTTTCCCTTTTTTTATATCTTTTTATGGGTTGGCTAATAATATTTGATTTTGAAAATACTTATTCATTACTTTCAAAAGAATTATTAACTTATTTGATTCTAGGAGGAGTTTNTTATTCTTTTGGNACNATCTTTTATAAATGGGAGAGATTNNATTTNAATCATGTAATCTGGCACATATTTGTTTTGTTNGGAGCTGCATCACATTTTGTATTNNTAGTCAAATTAATTGATGGTAATTAAAAAAAAACTAATCCCCATTTAATTTCCAATAAATAAAATAAGTATCCATTTTCATTTTTTTAGAAATTGAATCAACAACCTTGTAAGTAGAATTTATTTTTTCTATNGTCTTATCCATATCATCTATGATTAAATTGTAATTGCTAACACGCTGTCTAATTATCCACTTTAGTTGAAAATCCTTTTTAAGGTATTCTTCATTTTGTAACCAAAATTCCGAGACTTTTAAATTAATATCACCAAGATCAGTAATCCATTTTTCTCTAATTAGATCATTATAATCATCTATAATTTCTTTTTCATAAATACTTGAATTTTCAATAATATTTGAAATATCTCTTTCATAAAATTTGGTAATTTTTTCGGATAACTCATTATTCATTAATTCAAAATCTACACCACCCATTTTAAAAACATTAAGATAATTGTAGTATAAAAAAACCCCAACTAAAAGTTGAGGTTGAAATGTGATCGCGACAGGATTCGAACCTGTGACCGTCTGCTTAGAAGGCAGATGCTCTATCCAGCTGAGCTACGCGACCTCTTGTTGCGGAGGGACCGGGATTCGAACCCGGGCAACGGTTACCCGTTGACAGATTAGCAATCTGCTCCATTACCACTCTGGCACCCCTCCATCATTTTAATTAATGATTTGCAAATCTAGAATTTAAGGATGTAACTACAAATATTATTTGATAAAATTATTCTGGGTATTCAATTCTTAGATGATAGATATTAACTAATTTTTTTATTAATATTTTTTTAACCTGTTCAATCTCCATTAAAGTTATATTTGAGAATTGGAACTGACCAGAAATCATTTGCTTATCGATTAATTGATTTACAAATTCGTTAATCTTTTTATAATCAGGAGTCCTCAAGCTTTTTGATGCAGCTTCTACAGAGTCCGCCATCATTAATATTGCTGTTTCTTTAGAGAATGGAAGTGGCCCTGGATAGGTAAATTTTTCTTTATCAACATACTCTTCCCCTTTTAACTCGATTTCTTTTTTTAAAAAATAATAAACATTAGTTGTTCCATGATGCGTTCTTATAAAATCAATGACCCTATCTGGAAGTTTATTTTGCTTTGCAATTTTAATGCCTTCGTGGACATGATTTATTATTATTTCAGCACTTTGCTCAGGGTTCAAATCTTCATGTGGAGAAATAGTTGATTTCTGATTTTCAGAATAGAATGATGGAGATAATATTTTACCAATATCGTGGTATAGACTTCCCACTCTAACTAAAAGACTATTTGCTCCAATTTCATTTGAGGCCGCTTCCGCGAGATTTGCAACCTGTAAGGAATGGTTGAATGTTCCAGGAGCTTTTTCAGATAGTTCTTTTAATAACTTAGAATTAGTATCTGAAAATTCTAATAATGTAATATCTGAAATCAAACCAAATAATTTTTCATAGACATAAATCAACGGCTGAACAAAAAGTGTTAGCATTCCATTAATTATAAAAAAACCTATAATATTAATATCTAATGAATTTAAATTTCCTTCATAAGTTATAGAAAAGGAAAAATAACTTAAAAGATATATCATCACAATTTGGGTTACTGAAATAAAAATACTAGCACGTTTATGTAAATCAGTTTTGGTTTGAATTATAACAATTCCAGCAATTATTTGGATAAAGACAAACTCAAATCCATTTGGGACAATAAAACCCATTAATAATACAGCTAAAACATGGGTAAACAAACCAAGTCTTGCATCAAAAAAGGTTTTTAATGTCAACGGAAGAATACATATGGGAACTGCATAGAAATAATTGTTCTTAAATTTTAAAGTAATTGTTAAAATACCTATAAGAATAACAATATTTAAAAATATAAATGTCAACTCTTTGCTATTTTCATATATATGAAAACGATAATTTTTAATGAATAAAAGTAGCATTAAAAAAATAATCGATATGAGAATAGAATATCCGAAAATTATTATCAATTTTTGATTTTCCGAAACATCCAATAATAAATATTCATTTTTAAGAGACCGAAGTCGAAGAAAATTTTCTTCATCAACAACTTCACCTTGAGCAATAATTAATTTTCCTTTCTCAATAAAATCTCTAGTGGGAGAAATTAAACCTAACTCATCTTTAATTGACTGATTTGTAAATTCATCATCAAGAAAAACATTTGGTTCGATGATTTCAAAAAACAATGAATAATATTCGTCTTTATAATTATTATATCCAGACTCATTTGTTTTTTTTGTTATAAAGTCATCCAAACTGCCTAATCTAAATAATTGATCAAAACTTAAAAATCTTTCTTCTTTATCTACAATTAAGTAAAGATCTTTTATATCTGATTCAAAATTTAAACTTAATACACCATTTTGATATATTTCATTCAATATTTCCTTTCCAAAAATATATAGATTTTCATTTTTATTTTCAGTTGTAAAAACTTCTTGGAATTTTTGATAATAATCTAATTCAACTTTTTCAAAAATTGATATACTAAACCTGTAGTATTTTGGTTGTTCTAGCCTAATTTTTTCTTTTTCTGCGCTTATTTCTGCCTCAGATTTTTGAATCGCAAAATCAAATGGTGCATAAAGGGTTTTATGTTGCCATAACTTTCCTTTTTGAAACTCATATTGAAATTGACCTTCCTTAGGTAACAGGTAAACTATAAAAAGTACACACAAAATAAAAAGGAATATTCTGTATAAAGAAGACTGTTTATTAATAAACATTATCCAAAAATTCTTCAAAATTGACTTATTTAAAAGTTATATGTATAATTCAGATAAAATAAAAAAACCTATTGAAGAAGATTTTAATTATTCTAGTAGCTTCTTCATTTCCATATACCCGGTATTATCGCCAATAGTCCCATATATATTCATNAGGGTTTTTATGGCCTCAGGATTATTATTTATTTCAATCAAACTTTTTAACAATGGAACGCATTCAAGGTATAAAGACTCTCTTTTCTCTTTTAATAAGTCATATCTTGCATTGTCAGCCCTGGAGGTTCCAAGAGAATTCATCTCATCTACAATTTCTGACTCTCCNTCTAATATTAAAGATGTTAAATTAAAATATGCAGCTTCATATTTTGGATCAATTTCAATTGCCTTTTCATAAAATTTTCTAGAGGCTACTANATCTCCTAAATCCTTATTAACAACTCCTAGGTTGAAATATAATACTGAATTACTNGGGTCTTTTTCAATCGCTTGAGAGACTAGTTCAATAAATTTCTCTTTTTTATCCAACTTAATATATATCTCAGCGGCGGTTAAAATTAAACCCACATCATCAGGATTGTCAACTCTTGCCTCACTNACAGCCTCTAATGCTTTGTCAGTTTCATCAAGTTGCTGAGCATATATTAATGCAATATTCTTTACTATTTCTGGATAAATAGATTCAGTTTTTTCAGTTCTTGGATTTGAATAATTTTTAGATTTTTGAAANATATTGTATTCAGCTTCAGAAACTTCAGATTCTTTTTCTGATTTAACATCTGTAACGAAATATTTAGTTTTTATACCNGTATATTTTATATCTTTTAATTTAAGATAGTATTCNAGAGCCACATTATAATTACCCCCATTTATTGCATTTGAAGCAGCATAGTATAAATAATCCTCACCTATTTCAGTGTTAATCATGTATGACATATAAAGTTTTTTAGAGGATTCTAGAAATTGTTTGTTCTCACTCTCAAAAATAGCTTTATCAATTAAGGTTTCTCTGAATTGATTTAAACTCTCACTTACTTCGCTCTCCATTGATGGGATTGATTTTAACAACATGTAGAAATTATATGCTGTTTCATAATTTTGATTATCGTTATTAATTTTTGCATTCAGAAATAAGACTTGATTTTTAATTTTATCCTCGGAGGAATTAAATAAATCTTTATTTTGGTTAATAATTGATTCTGCTAATAATAAATCTCCTTTATTATAGGCTTTTTGGGCTTGTTTGAGCTCTTTTTTTTGACAAAAACCTTGAGTTGTAAAAAGAACGATTAATAAAATTATTATATTTTTCATTTTAAAATATTTATTGTAAAAATAAAAGATTTTTTTTTCTGTTAGTAAAAAAATTAATTTACTTCAATTTCATCAATATCATCGATGGTTTCATCATCTTTCATGACTTTGGCAACAGCGGCTATTTGGTCAGATTCTTTTAAATTAATTAACTTAACTCCCTGCGTAGCTCGACCCATAACCCTCAAATTATAAACTTCAATTCTTATTGCAATACCGGATTTGTTAATTATCATTAAATCATCATCATCCGATACACTTTTAATTGAAACTAATTGACCTGTTTTTTCAGTTACTGAAATTGTTTTGACACCCTTTCCTCCACGATTGGTTATTCTATAATCATCTAAACTTGACCTTTTACCATAACCATTTTCAGAAACAACTAAAATATTTGCATCCATATCATTTGCTGCTACCATACCAATTACCTCATCAGAATCGTTTTTTAATCTAATTCCACGAACCCCAGAAGCACCCCTTCCCATTGGTCTTGTTTTACTTTCCTCAAATCTTATCGCTTTTCCAGTTTTAACCGCAAGAATTATGTGGCTACTACCATTGGTTAATTTTGCTTCTAATAGTTCATCGCCCTCTTTAATGGTTATAGCATTAATACCGTTAGATCTTGGTCTTGAATACCTTTCAAGACTTGTTTTTTTAACCTGACCCTTCTTAGTTGCCATTATCACAAAATGATTATTTATATAATCCTCATCTTTTAAATCTTGAGTACAAATAAAAGCCTTTACCTTATCGTCTTGTTCAATATTAATCAAATTCTGGATTGCTCTCCCTTTTGCAGTTTTGGAACCTTCAGGAATTTCATAAACTCTCATCCAAAAACATTTTCCTTTTTGGGTGAAAAAGAGCATATATTGGTGGTTGGTTCCCACAAAAAGGTCTTCTAAAAAATCTTCATTTCTGGTTGTAGATGCTTTTTGACCAACACCGCCTCTATTTTGTGTTTTGTATTCAGACAATGAAGTTCTTTTTATGTAACCTGCATGAGATATTGTTATCACTACTTTTTCATCTGGTATAATATCCTCAATACTAAAACTTCCTCCAGCATATTCTATTTCAGATCTTCTTTCATCACCGTATTTCTCTTTAATCTCTTTTAACTCATTTTTAATAATTTCCATTCTTAAATCTTTTTTATCAAGAATGTTTTTTAAATCTGAAATGGTTATTTGAAGTTGATCAAATTCTGTACGCAATTTATCCTGTTCGAGTCCAGTTAACTGTCTTAACCTCATTTCAACTATCGCTTTAGATTGAATATCAGATAATTCAAACTCACTTATTAAGTTATCTTTTGCTTCATCGGGACTTTTTGACGCTCTTATTATTTTAATCACCTTATCAATATTATCAGAAGCAATAATTAACCCCTCTAATATGTGAGATCTATCTTCGGCCTTTTTGAGCTCATATTTTGTTCTTCTTACAACTACTTCATGACGATGATCCACAAAATGTAATATCATATCTTTAAGATTCAACATTTGCGGCTTTCCCTTAACTAAAGCTATATTATTTACACTAAAAGAAGATTGAAGTGATGTGTATTTGTATAATTTATTTAAAACTATGTTTGGAATAGCATCACGTTTTAATATATATACAATCCTCATACCCTTTCTATCAGACTCATCCCTGATATTAGAAATACCCTCAATTTTTTTATCATTAACAAGCTCAGCTGTCTTTCTAATCATTTCAGCTTTATTTACTTGATAAGGAATTTCAGTTACGATTATAGATTCGCGTCCCTCTACTTCTTCAATAATAGCTTTTCCCCTCATAACTACTTTTCCCCTCCCAGTTTCAAAAGCTTCTTTAACTCCGTCATATCCGTATATTATTCCTCCTGTGGGGAAATCGGGAGCTTTTACAAACGTCATCAATTGTTCTATATCAATAGAATTATCTTCAATGTAAGCTACCGTTCCATCAACTATTTCGTTTAAATTATGTGGAGGCATATTAGTTGCCATACCAACTGCAATACCCGAAGCACCATTAACCAATAAATTTGGAATTTTTGTAGGAAGTACAGTTGGCTCCTTGAGTGTATCATCAAAATTTAATTGATGATCTACTGTATCTTTTTCAATATCAGCCAACATGTCTTCTGATATCTTCTTCATTCTTGCCTCTGTATATCTCATTGCTGCAGGGCTATCTCCATCAACAGAACCAAAATTTCCTTGACCATCAACTAATAAATATCTCAAACTCCAGTCTTGAGCCATGCGAACCATTGTGTCGTATACTGATGAGTCTCCGTGAGGATGGTATTTTCCCAAAACGTCACCGACTATTCTAGCGGATTTTCTGTAAGCAGTGGTAGATCTTATTCCCATATCATGCATTCCATATAAGACTCTTCTGTGAACTGGTTTCAATCCATCTCGAACATCTGGCAGTGCACGTGACACAATGACAGACATGGAGTAATCGATATAAGAAGACTTCATTTCTTCTTCAATATTGATAGGTATCAATTTTTCTTGAATGGTCATTATTAAATTTTAATATTTAAACGAAAATAACCATATATAAGTAAAGAAATAGTACGTCAAATTGGTTTTAATAGAAATTTTATTAACATTCAACTAATGATAATTAATATTAATTTTTAATCACTTGCGTTTTGATAAATCGTTTTTTTTTTGTCATTTTATCTAATTCAAAAGTAAATGGAACATTTTTTGAGTACTAATAGTAAATTATATTGTGAAAGATATGGATGATAATTTTTCTCCCAGAGTTAAAGACGTAATCGCATACAGTAAAGAAGAAGCTCTTAGACTTGGGCATAACTTTATTGGTACAGAACACCTAATGTTGGGAATTCTTAGGGATGGATCAGGAAAAGCCATTTCAATATTAAACTCTTTAAACGTAGATCTTGAGTTATTAAGAAAAAAAGTTGAGATCCTGAATCCAGCAGTTATAGAGACAAATACCAGTATTAATGATAAGAAAAATCTTCATCTTACAAGGCAAGCCGAAAGAGCACTTAAAACAACTTTTTTAGAAGCCAAACTTTTTCAAAGTGATTTAATTAATACTGTTCACTTATTATTATGTATTCTTCGTAATGAAAATGATCCTACTACCAAGCTGTTATTTAATCTAAGTATTGATTATGAGTCAGTCAAGGAAAAGTTTAAACTTTTAATTTCCAAAGATACTGACGATTTCGAAAAGATCACTGGGGAATCTTCTCTTCCTGAAGAAGAAAATAATGAACGTGAAGATAGTTTAAAAAAAGAAAACCCATTTGTTGGCTCCTCTCAATCTAAATCAAGCTCAAAATCTAAGACGCCAGTATTGGATAATTTTGGTAGAGATTTAACTGAGTTAGCCTCCAAAGATAAATTAGATCCGGTTGTTGGCAGAGAAAAAGAGATTGAGAGAGTTTCTCAGATCTTGAGTCGAAGGAAAAAAAATAATCCGCTTTTAATTGGTGAACCTGGAGTTGGGAAATCGGCTATAGCTGAAGGATTAGCGCTTAGAATTATTCAAAAAAGAGTTTCAAGAGTTTTATACAATAAAAGGCTTGTAACACTTGATCTAGCAAGTTTAGTAGCTGGAACAAAATATAGAGGTCAATTTGAAGAAAGAATGAAAGCCGTTATGAATGAATTAGAAAAAAATGATAACATTATATTGTTTATTGATGAAATTCATACAATAGTTGGTGCAGGTGGAGCAACTGGAAGTTTAGACGCCTCAAACATGTTTAAACCGGCCCTTGCAAGAGGAGAGATTCAATGTATTGGTGCTACAACACTTGATGAATATAGACAAAACATTGAAAAAGATGGTGCTCTAGAAAGAAGGTTTCAGAAGATTTTGATTGAAGAAACATCACCTGAAGAAACACTTGAGATTCTTAAAAATATTAAAGATAGATACGAAAATCATCATAATGTATATTATACAGATAAAGCATTGGAAGCNTGCGTTGATTTGAGTTCAAGATATATTTCGGACAGATTTCTCCCAGATAAAGCCATTGATGCGTTGGACGAAGCAGGATCTAGAGTACATATTATGAACGTAACTGTTCCTGAAAAAGTAGTTAAGCTTGAAGAAGAATTGGATCAAATAAGAAAACAAAAAAATTCAGTTGTAAAAAAACAAAAATACGAAGAGGCTGCTAAACTTCGTGATGATGAAAAAAGGGTTGAAAAAAACCTTCTACATGCACAAGATGAATGGAATGAATCATCAAAAAATAATAAAGTTGAGGTTGACGAAAATCAAATTGCTGACGTAGTTTCAATGATAACAAATATTCCAGTAAACAAAATTGTTAGCTCTGAAAAAAATAAGCTATCTAAATTGACATCAATAATTTCAAAAAAGTTAATTGGTCAGGACGAAGCAGTTGAAAAAGTAGTCAAAGCCATACAAAGAAACAGGTCCGGACTTAAGGCCCCTGATAAACCAATTGGTTCATTTATTTTTCTTGGTCAAACTGGTGTTGGAAAAACCCAGCTTGCAAAAATTCTTGCAGAAGAAATTTTTGATTCAGATGAAAGTCTGATTAGAATCGATATGAGTGAATATATGGAAAAGTTTGCAATTTCAAGACTTATAGGAGCTCCCCCAGGTTACGTTGGTTATGAGGAAGGTGGACAGCTTAGTGAAAAAGTAAGAAGACGCCCATATTCTGTTATACTAATGGATGAAGTTGAAAAAGCTCATCCAGATGTTTTTAATATGATGTTACAAGTTTTAGATGATGGATTTTTAACTGATAGTTTGGGTAGAAAAGTTAATTTTCAAAATACTATCATTATAATGACTTCAAATATAGGTGCGAGACAAGTAAAAGATTTTGGAACTGGGGTTGGATTTGAAACCTCCTCTCAAAAATCTCAATCTGAATTAATCAAAAAAGGTGTAATTGAAAATGCATTAAAGAAAACCTTTGCTCCTGAATTTTTAAACAGAATAGATGATTTTGTAATATTCAACTCATTATCTAAAAAAGATATAAGCAAAATAGTTGATATTGAACTAATTAAACTAACAACCAGAATACAAAAATTAGGATATTCAGTTAATTTGACTAGTAGTGCAAAAGACTTTATCGTGGAAAAAGGTTATGATGATAAGTTTGGGGCAAGACCTCTTAAAAGAGCATTACAAAAATATGTTGAAGATCTAATTGCAGAACAAATAGTAAATAATGTTATTAGCGAAGGAGATTCATTAAAAATTGATCATATTAAAAAAGAGGAAATCCTAACAATTTCTGTCTAATTNGGATGAAATTTTAAAAANNTTTTTAAAGAAAAACATAAGATTTTAATTTACTTTTGCTTNAAGTTTTTTTAAAGCAATACAGTNTTTAGAATAAATTATTTTNATTCAATAATTTTTAACTAATNACTAATATATTATTTTGCCATGAAAGTAATCAAATTTGGAGGCACATCAGTTGCAAACTCAAATGCAATAAAGAGTGTATTTAATATTATTAAAAAGAATCGAGACAAAACTCTTATTGTTGTTTCGGCACTATCTGGAGTAACCGATAACCTATCTTCTATGATTGACTTAGCAGTTGAAGGTGATAATTCATACATTAAAAAACTTAAATATTTAAAAAAAAGACATGTTGATCTAATAAATGAGTCTCTAGATATCAAAAGTCAAAAAAAATTAATCAGTTTTCTAGATGCTAAAATCAATGAAATAAAAGATTTATTAACATCAATAGAGTCATTGAGAGAGTCAACAAATAAAAGTTNCTCGAGAATTTTAAGTTATGGTGAAATATTATCTAGCTCGGTCATATACGAAATTTTAAAACACAACAAGTTAAATTTAGTATTAAAAGATTCTAGAGATCTTATACAAACTTTTATTCAAAATAATCGTCAAATTGTTGATTTTAAAACCACTGAAAAAAATGTTCTTGATTTTTTTGCCACTGAAAATAAAAGNATCACAATTTTACCAGGATTCATTGCCTCTGATGAAAATGGNGAAACAACTACATTAGGACGAGGTGGCTCAGATTATTCAGCTGCAATATATTCAAGTATTCTAAATGCTGAGATTTTAGAAATATGGACAGATGTCAGCGGTATGTATACAGCTAATCCAAAGCTTGTGAATCAAGCTGAACCTATNCCAAGNTTATCTTATTTTGAAGCAATGGAATTATCTCATTTTGGAGCAAAAGTAATTTATCCTCCCACTCTACAACCTGTAATGAGAAAACAAATTCCTGTAATAATTAAAAATACATTTAAGCCTGAAGACCCTGGAACGCTAATTGGTAAACAAAACAATGCAAATAAACAAGTTGTCAAAGGAATTAGTCATATAGATGATATTTGTTTGCTCACACTAGAAGGTAANGGTATGGTGGGAGTTCCAGGATTTTCAAGTAGGTTATTTGAAGTAATAACAAAAGCTGCAATTAACATAATTATGATCACTCAGGCATCTTCTGAATATTCTATATGTATAGCTGTAAAATCATCTGATGCAGAAAAAGCNAAGAAATATATTGATCAAGAATTTGAATTTGAAATAAATTTTGGGAAAGTCAATCCAGCTAAAATTGAAAACAATATGGTAAATATTGCTATTGTTGGAGATAAAATGAAAGATTATCAGGGAATAAGTGGAAAACTATTTAGTAGTTTAGGTTCCAATAATATTAATATTAGGGCAATTGCTCAAGGAGCATCTGAAAGAAATATTTCTATTATGATTGATAAAAAAAATATAGAAAAAGCTCTAAACACTCTTCACGAAAGTTTTTTTGANGCTCAAATTAAAGAGCTAAATCTATTTATTACTGGAGTTGGTAATGTTGGNAAAANGTTAATTAACCAAATTAATCAACAAAAAAATTATCTTTTGAAAAATCTTCGTCTTAAAATTAATGTGATGGGTTTATCTAACTCAAAAAAAATGATCTTAAGTGAGGAACCTATATCGTTATTAGAATGGGAAAATTTACTATATAAGGGTGAAAAGGCTGACCGANATATTTATTTTGACTATATAAAATCGAAAAATTTAAGAAATAGTATTTTTATTGATAATACTGCAAGCTCCANAATATCTAAAGAGTACCATAAATATCTTAAAAATAGTATTGGTGTTGTTACNTGCAATAAAATTGCATGTGCAGATGAACTAAAAAACTATAAAATTTTGAAATACGTTTCTAGAAAATTTAGTAGTCCATTTCTATTTGAAACAAATGTTGGGGCAGGGTTACCTATAATAGATACATTAAACAATTTAATTGCATCCGGAGACAGGATTATTAAAATACAAGCTATTTTATCTGGAAGTTTAAATTATATTTTCAATAATTTCGATANTAAAAGTTNNTTTGTTGATGTTGTAAAAAAAGCAGATGAGCTTGGTTTNACTGAGCCTGATCCAAGTATTGATTTAAGCGGAATAGATGTNGCTCGAAAAATATTAATCCTAGCAAGAGAATCTGGCTATNANCTTGAAATTGAAGATGTTAAAAATGATTCATTCCTCCCAGAAAAAACTAAAAAAGCAAAATCTAAAAAGGAGTTTTATCAAATTTTAAAAAATAATTCAAATTATTTTAGTGATATTTTAAATAAAGCATTAGAAAAAAATTGNAAGCTTAAATATGTTGCAGAACTTAAAGATGGTAAAGCAAGTGTTGGGTTAAAACATATAGATAGAAACCACGATTTTTATAATTTAGAGGGAAGTGATAATATTATTCTATTTTTTACCAATAGGTATTCTGAACAGCCATTAATTGTCAAAGGTGCAGGAGCTGGAGGAGATGTTACTGCTGCTGGAATATTTGCTGATATTATTAGAATAGGAAAAAGATAATTATGAAATCTATAAAAGTNATGTCTCCCTCAAGTGTAGCAAATTTATCTTGTGGATATGACATACTTGGAATTTGTTTGGATCATGTTGGAGATGAAATGATAATTACTAAAACAAATAGTCCGGGTCTTNGTATTACAAATATAAAAGGTGCTAAATTATCTTACTCAGTTGATAAAAATGTTGCTGGAATAGCAGCCAAATCATACCTNAGTAAAAATCCTTCGNAATTTGGATTTGAAATTGAAATAATTAAAAAAGTTGCTGNAGGAAGTGGTCTTGGGAGCAGTGCTTCAAGTGCAGTTGCTGCAGTTTATGGGATAGATTATCTCTTAGAGCGAAATTCTAAAAAAATTAATTTAATTAAACATGCTNTTGATGGAGAACAATTTGCAAGTGGAGAAGCTCACGCTGATAATATTGCACCANCNATGTTTGGAGGATTAACTTTAGTTAGAGACTTAAANACATTAGATATCTTAAATCTCCCATTTCCAAAAGACCTATTTATAACAATTCTTCATCCTGAAATTGAATTAAAAACATCTATTTTAAGAAATNTTTTAAATAAAAAAATTTCAATAAAAAAAGTGGTTAAACAAACAGCAAATCTTGGGGGTTTGATTAGTGGACTATACTCTAACGATTATCAACTGATTTCTAGATGTTTAGTGGACGAAATAGTTGAGGAAAGAAGAGCCTCATCAATACCGGGATTTTANTCTTTAAAAGAATCTGCAATACAAAATGGAGCTCTTGGTTGTGGAATTTCAGGATCAGGTCCATCTATATTTTCAATATCAAAAGGAAAAAAAACAGCATNAAGCGTAAAAAAAGGCTTTGAAAAAGTTTATTCACAAAAAAATATTTCCTTCAAGACCTTTATTTCAAAAATAAATTATGAAGGTGTAAAAGTTTTTGAACAATGATTTACCATAGTCTAAATCATTTATCTAAACCTGTAGATTTTGANAGGGCAGTTCTAAATGGAATTGCTTCTGACAGAGGTTTATATTTTCCTTCTGANATAAAAACTCTTCCAAATAAAATAATAAATGAAATTGAAAAATTAAGTATTAATGAAATCTCATACTATTCAATTAAAAATTTTATTGGTAANAGTATACCCAAAAATAAATTAATTTCTATAATTGATGAAACACTAAGTTTTAATTTCCCATTAGTTNAAATTGATGAAAATATTTTNTCATTAGAGCTCTTTCATGGNCCTACTCTAGCTTTTAAGGATGTTGGAGCAAGATTTATGGCAAGAAGCCTAGGTTATTTTAATAGAAATTCAANTAATATAATAACNGTTTTAGTTGCTACATCAGGAGATACTGGAGGTGCAGTTGCAGATGGTTTTTATAATGTTCCTGGAATTAGGGTTGTGATCTTATACCCTAAAGATAAAGTTAGTAAAATTCAGAAACAACAAATGACATCTCTTGGAAAGAATATAGTAACATTGGAAGTAGATGGAGTTTTTGATGATTGTCAGGAATATGTGAAAAGCGCATTTCTAGATCAACAAATAAAAAAGAGTTGTAAACTTACATCTGCAAATTCAATTAATGTGGCTAGATGGTTACCACAAATGTTTTACTATTTTTCTGCATATAAGAACTCAAAAAAAATCAATCTCCCTATTACTTTTTCAGTTCCTAGTGGTAATTTTGGGAATTTATGTGCAGGATTAATGGCCAAAAAGATTGGTCTACCAATAGAAAAGTTTTTAGCATGTACTAATTTAAACGATTCTGTTCCTAGATATCTTAATTCAGGTATTTACGCTCCAAATCCAACTATTCAAACTATATCAAATGCTATGGATGTTGGAAATCCAAGTAATTTTTTAAGAATTCAAAAAATTTATAATAATGATGTCAATAAACTAAAAAAAGATGTTTTGGGCTTTAGCTTTAATGACAAACAAACCAGAAAAACAATTAAGAAAGTAAATAAAAAATTAAAATATATTTTAGACCCTCATGGTGCAATTGGATATATGGGGTTAAAGGAATTATTTAAAACAGAAGAAAAAGGAATAGGTATTTTCCTTGAAACTGCTCATCCAATAAAATTTGCAGAGACAATTGAAAAAACAATAAATACAAAGCTCAAAATCCCAAAGAATATTAGCTTATTAAATGAAACAATTGATTCAATTTCCATATCTAACTTTGATGATCTTAAAGACTTCCTGTTAAAAAATTAGTGTTTATGAAAAAAACCATACTGAATAACATTCATAGAAAATTGGGTGCAAAAATGGGAGTATTTGCAGGATATGAGATGCCAATTCAATACTCTGGTGTAAAAAATGAACATTTAANCGTCAGAAATAATATCGGCATTTTTGATGTTTCACACATGGGCGAATTTATTATTAGTGGTCCAANTGCTATAAAGTTATTACAAAAAATATGTAGTAATGACATAAAAAAAATTACTATTGGTCAAGCACAATACAATTATTTTCCCAATAATAAAGGTGGTGTTATTGATGATTTAATTATATATAGAANAAAAAAAGAAGAATATTTCTTAGTCGTTAATGCTTCAAACATAGAAAAAAATTGGAAATGGATTAAAAAATGGAATTNAATCTTTAAAGCACGTATAGAAGATGTTTCTGAAAATACATGCTTAATCGCCATTCAAGGACCAAATTCAATGAAAATTGTAAAAAAACTATCAAAGATAGAATCTCTTGAATACTATAAACATGTGACTACAACCTTTGCTAAAATACCAGATATTCTTGTGGCATCCACTGGATACACTGGATCNGGTGGAGTAGAAATATATTGTAAAAAAAAGAATGCAATTGAAATATGGACATCTATTCTTAATGCTGGTAAACCTTTAAATGCAATTCCAGTTGGNCTCGCAGCAAGAAATACTCTCAGAATCGAAATGGGATATTGTCTTTATGGTAATGAAATAAATGACGAAATATCACCAATTTCAGCAGGGCTTAAATGGATTACAAATACAAATAAAAACTCTATAAACTGTAAAAATTTAANATCTGAAATTATCAATGGTACAAATAGAAAATTGATTGGATTGAGGTTATCAGAAAAAGGAGTTCCCAGATCTGGATATAAAATCTTTAATAAACAAGATTTTGAAATTGGACATATAACTTCAGGAACTCATTCTCCAAGTTTGGATATAGGTGTTGGACTAGGTTTTGTGGACTCTGATTATTCCTCTATAGGAACAGATATATATATTCAAATAAGAAATAAAAAGCTAAAAGCCAAGGTGTCTAAATTACCGTTTATAAATATTGCGTTGTGAAAAATATTTTAATACTAGGAGTTAGCGGAACAATTGGTAATGGCTTATACAAAATACTTTCACCCTATTATAATGTATATGGTACATATTTTAATAATAAAGATATAAGAAATAAAAAAAAAATATTTTTTGATTCCTCAACTACACAATTACAGAGTATTCTAAAAATTACCAAACCTAAATTAATTATCAATGCATTAAAAGGAGAACAATTGGACTTAATAAACGTTCAAAGAAATACAGTAGATTACTGCATGAAAAAAGATTGTAGATTAATGTTTATTTCAGGTGTAAATGTATTTGATGCTTTTCATAATTATCCTTCGTGTGAATATGATAAAACATTATCTGAAAGTGTGTATGGAAAATTTCAAATAACAATGGAAAATCATATGTTAAAAGTTCCATTTACCAAAAAAGTAATTATTCGATCGGCTATCGTTTTCGGAGTAAAATCTAAAAGGCTAAAAGAGATTGATTTTAAAGTAGAAAATAAAATACCAATCGAAGTTTTTCCGAACACAATCATAAACTTTGCAAGCCTTTATAGATTAACTCAACAAATACATTTTATAATCAATCATAAATTAAGTGGAATATTTCACTTGGGGACAGATAACTTAATCTCTCACTCAGAATTAATAAAAAAAATTATAAGTTCAAGATATATGACTAAGATAATATATAAAAGAATATATTCTTCAAATGAAATCAGGTACTTAGCATTATTAAGCAAAAAAAATAGACTACCAAAATATTTACATTATACTGTAAATCAAGGACTTGAAGATATTAAAATTGTAAGTAAAAAAATTTAAAGATAATTATATTATCTATATTTTTAATTTAAAAATTTATATGGGAAGAGCATTCGAATTTAGAAAAGCACGAAAAATGAAACGCTGGTCTTCAATGGCAAGAATATTTACCAGAATAGGTAAAGATATTGTAATGGCTGTTAAAGAAGGAGGTCCTGATCCATCAAATAACTCCAAGCTTAGAGCGATAATTCAAAATGCGAAAGCGGCTAATATGCCAAAAGAAAATGTAGAAAGAGCAATTAAAAAAGCTTCTGATATAAGTACAGAAAATTATAAAGAAATGATTTTTGAGGGTTATGCACCTCATGGAATAGCAATATTAATTGAGGCTACTAGTGATAATAATAATAGAACTGTTGCAAATATTAGAAGTTATTTTAATAAAGCACAAGGAAGTATGGGGAAATCTGGTTCTGTTGATTTTTTATTTGAGCGAATTTGCTCCTTTAGATTAAATAAAAAAAATTATAATATAGAAGAAATTGAACTTGATTTGATAGATTATGGAGTTGAAGAAGTATTTGAAGAAGATAATGAAATTGTTATTTATGGTTCATTTGATGGTTATGGAACAATACAAAAAGAACTAGAAAATAGAAATTTTGAAATTATATCTTCTTCATTTGACAGAATAGCTCTTTCACCAAAAAGAATAAATCATGAGCAACAAAATGAAGTAGAGAATTTAATTAAAAAAATCGAAGAAGATGATGATGTTCAAAATGTCTTTCACTCTATGGATATTAATTAAAATTATCTTCATAAACCCATGAATATTTTGGAATTCTTCCAACAACACCTTTAAATTGTCCCTTTAAAAAACTCATATCTTTTTTCATATTATTGGTTGTGTAAAATAATTTATGAAATACAATCTGTTTTTTACCATAATCAAATGATACCAGACAGATAGGAACATTGGCTAACTTTGCAATATGATAAAAGCCGGTCTTCCAATCTTTAACTTTTTTTCTAGTTCCTTCAGGTGAAAGAGCTAATCTAAAAACTCGTCTTGTTTTAAAAATTTCTACAATTGAGTTAACTGTATTAGATTTACTATTTCTTTCGACAGACGTACCTCCCATAATCTCAAAAAACCAGCCTGTGAGAGGTCCAAATATTTCTTTTTTTCCTACGAAGTTTATCTTTTCATCAATAACATTACGAATTATAATACCCATAAAAAAATCGTTCCAATGGGTATGAGGTATAACTGGTAAGATCATCTTGTCAATTTTTGGTATTTCACCAATTAACTTCCACTTCAATATTTTAAAATAAAACCATCTAAAAAATTTATTCATCTGATTTCCATATTGATTTTGCATATAATAAGTCCTCTGGTGTATCAATCGATACACCCCCGAATTGAGTAGTTATCATTTTGATTTTTTTTTGATTTTCAATAAATCTGATGCATTCAATTTTTTCAGATCTTTCTAACGGACCGATCTCTTGAGAAGAAAATTCTAAAAGAGATTTTTTTCTAAATGCATAAACACCAATATGCTTAAAATAATTAGTTTTTTTTTCATCATCTCTTCTATAAGGAAGACCAAAACGTGAAAAATAAATCGCAAAGTTTTTATTATCAACAATAACTTTTACAATATTTGGATCTTTTATTTGTTTTGGATCTATAATTTCATTCATTAAAGATGCAAGAGAAATTTCATTTTTTTTATCATTTTTTAACGAATTAATTAATAATAACAATGAGTTTTTATCAATGAATGGCTCATCACCCTGAACATTTATCACAATATCAACATCCAATTTAGAAACTGCTGAAGCAATTCTATCTGTCCCACATACAAATTCCCTATCACTTAAAATTACTTTACCCCCAGCTGAATGAATCAACGAATATATTTTTTCATTATCCGTTGCAACATAAACATCATCAAAAAGCCCAGTTTTATATGTACTTAAATAGGTTTGTTCTATTATTGTTCTTTTACCTATTTTTTTTAAAAGTTTTCCTGGGAACCTTTTGGAATTATATCTAGCTGGAATTACGGCAATAATTTTCATTTATTAATACTATTTTATTGCAAAGATGCAAAATAAAAAATCAATTTCAATTAAAGTACTCATCCGGGAAACCTACTAAATATAGTCTCTTTTTTGCTCTTGTAATAGCAGTATACAACCATCTAAAAAAGTCTTCATTCGGTCCCTCTGAAAGATATGGATACTCTACATAAACATTATCCCATTGTCCGCCTTGAGATTTATGACATGTTATACAATAAGAATATTTAACCTGTAATGCGTTGAAATATATATTATTCTTAATCATTAAATATTTTTTATATGGTGATTTCTGAATCTTATAGTCATCTTTTACTGCTTTATATAAAGATTGACTTTCCTCAAATGTCAGTGAGGGTGAATTTGAACTCAAGGTATCCAACATAAGTACTGTTTCAAATGGAGGCATTTGCGGNTAATCAAGAAGTTTTGCAGTAATTTCAGCAAATCTTAAATCGTATAATTCAATTATCTTTTTTATTTTTTGAATTATAATTATATCTCCGTTAGCAATAAATCCAGCCTGAGAATCNATATCTAACCAAAAATAATTATTCTTTACAACCATTAACTGATCTCCAACTGATAAAGAAGATTCAAGAGAAAGTATTCTTTGTCTAATATTTTGATTGTAAAGATTTGCTCTTTTATTTGATCTTACAATAAAAATAACATTATCGATTCCACAATCATTTAAAGAATAATCTAATAGATTTAATAACTCATCCCCATCATTAACTCTGATTATATCATTAAATGGATTAATTTTAAATCTAAATTTATTATAAATACCTTCTAACATAAATTCTCTAACAGCAGTTGCATTTTTTAAAATTCCAGAATCTGAAAGCTGTCTCACTACTTGTTTTAGTGTTATGGTTATGGTGTTTCTTTTGTATTTGGATTCTAACTCGTCTTTATTTAATGCTGGACTAATTTTAAGATTAACTGGAGGTAATTGAGCAATATCACCAACTAAAATTAAAAAACAAAAATTTCCGCTATCAACATATTTAATTAAGTCATCAAGTAATGAGCCATTTTCATATAGACTTGATTTTTGTCCCATATCTCCAATCATTGAAGCTTCATCAACTATGAAAATAGTATTTTTAAATATATTATTTTTTAAAATAAATTTTACACCTCCACCTTTTTCACTTCTTGGGAAATAAATCTGTTTATGTACAGTGTATGAACTTTTATTTGAATAATTAGAAATAACTTTAGCCGCTCTTCCTGTTGGAGCCAATAAGACACTTTTAAAATTGAATGTTTCAAGATTCTTAACCAGATGTGAAATTAGTGTTGATTTACCTGTACCAGCATACCCTTTTAACAGGAAAAGATCATTTTCTTTTGGTGAATGCAGAAATTCAGAAATTTTTTTAAACCATAATAGCTGATCAACTGTAGGTTGGTGTGTAAAAGTGCTTTCTAATTGATTTAAAATATTAGATTTTTTCATTATTCGAAATCTACATATTATAATTAACATTCAATTCTTTTATGAATAAAAAAAAATTGTAGTTTTGTTTTTTTAGTTAAATTTTAAATAAAATGAAAATAGCACTTCAAGTATTTCTATGGGCTCTATCAATATTTTTTAGTTTTCAAATATACAATTCTGTTATGGGTCCAATTGATTTTAATAAAACGAGAGATCTTAGATACTCAAAAGTTATTAATAGGTTAAAGACAATTCGTAAGGCTCAAATAGCCCATAAAGACGTTAAAGGAATTTATTCAAAAAATTTTGATAGTTTGATCAAATTTATTGATGAGGGTATTTTCACATTAGTTGAAAAAAGGGATTCATCATATTTAGAGTACGATAGAACCTACAGAATAGATATGCTTAAAGAGGTTACTGTGATTGATACACTCGGATTTGTTAGTGTCAAAGACTCATTGTTTAAAGACGACAACGAATACCCAAACATAGCTAAAGTCCCAATTGATGGGATAGACGCAGAGTTCGTGATAAATGCAGATGTTATCATAAAAAACAGTGGAACTGTAAATTATAAGGTGCCAGTTTTTGAAGTTAAAGTTTCAAAGGATATTGTTCTTTATGATCAAAACAAAGATTTATTGAAACAAGAGAAAGAAACTGTATCTGTTGATGGTGTAAATGGACCAGAAATTATTTTAGGCTCAATGTCAAATGTAAGCGTGAATGGTAACTGGCCAACTATTTTCGATGCTTCAGGGAAATAAAATAAAATCAAAAGATACTTCTTTAATTATTTTAAATAAAGATGGTTTTACTTTTACTAAAAATCTAAGTTCTGAATTTATATCCAAAAGAATTATACCATTTTCAGTTACTGAAAAAACTGATAAATGGATAAATGACAACTTAGTTAATAATTACAAAGTTGAAGTTATTATAGCGAATAATAGTAGTTTATTTGTTCCTAAAATTCTATTTGATGATGAATTCATAGAATCATATTACGAAAAAAATGACAAAATAAAAGATACAGATAAAATAATATCTGAAACTTCTGAAAACCATTTAAATGAAATAATTTATAAAATCTCAAAACAAGCTGACTCTTTTTTAAAAAAGATATCGAATTATACAGGCACAAAACATCTCAATACACTGATATATAATTACTTGACAAAAGAAAATAAAGGTAATTTAAAAACTAAATTATATGTAAATATAAGTGAAGATTTTTTTAATATATTTATTTTTCATGGTCAAGAGCTTCACTTAATNAATAGTTATNCAAANGAAGGNAGAGAAAGTTTTCTTTATTANCTTTTTTATATAATTGAAAAAAAAGANTTAATTAAAAANAAATTTGTANTTAGTTTTTTAGGAANATACGATTGCTTTGAAAAGTATTANCAAGATANAT
>PAHL01000041.1:0-41008 GCA_002711185.1 Flavobacteriaceae bacterium | reverse complement strand
TATCATGGAAANATTGANTTTATNTTTTNAAANAATGATAAAACTNNAAAAGGAATTAACCCCTTTATTNTNGATTTATATGAGAATTATATCTGGAAGTCATAAAGGAAGANAAATACTTGCTCCTAAAAATATAAATATNCGTCCAACAACAGNTAAATCCAAAGAAGCATTATTTAANATTTTAAATAATTNTTTCNANCTTGANGANATATCTGTNCTTGATCTCTTTTCNGGAACTGGNAGNATTAGCTATGANTTTGCCTCNAGNGGTGTAACNAAAATTACTGCTGTTGAAAATAATNATAANGCTNTTAATTTTATTAAAANAAAATCTANNGAATTAAATTTTCCAGTNAANGTTGTAAGAAANAATGTNTTGAATTACATAAATAATNATNNTGAAAAATTTGATTTTATTTTTNTNGACCCNCCTTACTCATTTTTAAANGNTGANTATNAAAAAATGATTGAAATAATATCAAAAAATAAATTAACTGAANNNGGTATNATCATNGTTGAACATTCAATNAANNTTNNNCTNGATAATATAAAAGGNTTTNTCGAATCAAGAAAATACGGAAGCANTTGCTTNTCNATTNTTAAAAAAAAGCAGGCCTATAAGCCGGATTCTGTCTAGTCTTATTATTTATCTAGACTAATTATTACTAATTAGTTCAATCCGCCTACCCTACTGCATTGGACGAGCAATCCTAAATCGCAGATTTACTTGGCGTTTCACCACATAGAGTTTACCGATTTCACTACAGCCAAACTGTACTTGCTTTCTGTTGCACTTGTCCGCTTATNTANAATTTACANAAGGACGGGTNTTACCCGCTATGTTGCTCTATGGTGTCCGGACTTTCCTCTATACATTTTGTATAGCAATAAGATAGCCTGCTTTATNCAAATGTAAACATTGTTAATAATTTATAATTAAAAATAAATTGAAAATAATGTCAATTTATATCTTTGNTAAACATTTANTTTTAATGAGTTCATANACTGTTTCAGCTTTAAAATATAGGCCACAATCATTCGATCANGTNATTGGTCAAGAATTAATTACATCAACTTTAATNAACTCAATTAANTCTAANCAAATTGCTCAAGCTCTTCTNTTTTNTGGNCCTAGGGGNGTTGGNAAAACATCTTGTGCNAGAATTTTAGCAAAGGCCATTAATGATAATAACAATGATNTAANANNTAGCGACTATTCATTTAACGTTTTTGAATTAGATGCTGCTTCAAANAATGGAATTGAAGAGATTAAAAGATTAAATGAGCAAGTNAGAATTCCTCCNAGAACAGGTAACTANAAAGTATATATTATTGATGAAGCNCANATGCTNTCNACNNCNGCATTNAATGCGTTTNTNAAAACNCTTGANGANCCNCCAAAACATGCAATTTTTATTTTAGCAACNACTGAAAAAAATAAAATNATACCAACNATTTTATCNAGATGTCAGATATATGATTTCAANCTTATACCAGTTGATAAAATCANNNCATTTCTTGAAAAGATTTGTAAAGAAAAGAAAGTAGAATATGAAAAAGATGCCCTGCTTATTATTGCAAAAAAGGCTGAGGGAGCAATGAGAGATGCACTATCGATTCTTGACAAAATAATTAGTTTTACACAAGGTAAAATTACAAGAGCTGAGGTAAGTAAAAATTTAAATGTATTAGATTATGAGGTTTATTTAAATTTGACAGAACTAATTAAAAAAAATGATATAACTGGGCTTATACTCAAGTACGATCAAATCATGAGTAAAGGATATGAAACCAAATATTTCATTTCCGGGCTAGCNAATCATATTCGCGAATTAATTTTATGTAAAGATCCTAAAACAGTCAATCTTGTTAAATCGAATATGGAAACCAAAAGTTTATTTGTAAAACAATCAGAAATGTTTCCAACGACTTGGTTGATTGAGGCACTTAATNTTATTAAAAAAACCGAGTTAAACCATAAAGCCTCAGTAAATAAAAGGCTTAATTCAGAATTATGCTTAATGCAACTTGCATCACTCCAAATAATTGGAGAAAAAAAAAATTGGTAGAAATAATTCCAAGTAAATCAATTATAAATTATTCCAGAAATAAAGTTGAAACTAAGCTTTTTGATAATAAGAATATAACTCATTCGGTATCAAGTTCAAAAGTTGAACCATTAATTAANTCAAAAAAAATTTCAGCTTTATCNATAAAAAGTATTGAGTTTAAGAAAAGAATAGTCGANAAAAGTAATCAAAAACATTTTGAAAATAAACCTTTCACAATTAATAAACTAATTAAATATTGGGAACACTACCTCAATAAAATTGAGCTTGAGGGAAATCAGAATATATTATCTATTTTAAAAATGGATACACCTAGACTAAAAAATGATTTGAATATAGAATTTGAAGTAGAAAACTCAATAAATAAAATTGAATTGACGAATGAACTAGAGTATATTATGCCCTTCCTTAAAGAAAAATTAAATAATCAAAATATAACTTTTAATATAATTATTAATCCAAAGCACATAAGAAAAATGATTCATAGCCCAGAGGAAAGATATAAAAAAATGGAATCAATAAATCCTAACCTAAGTTTATTAAAGAAAACTTTTAATTTAGATTTATAATTTAAATTTTAAATTTTTCATAAATAATTCCTGAATCATTCCATCTGAAAGACCAGTCTTTGGTACATAAATTTTTTTTGAACCACTCCACTTTAATGCTTTTAAATATATGTTTAATGCAGGTATAATTACATCGGCTCTATCAGGGTTCAAATTATACTTTACGATTCTTTCGTTATAAGTTAATTTTTCCATTGAGCTAGAAAGATTTCTCATTGAAGAATAACTTATCGGATCAAAATCATTAGTTGATGTAATTTTATGAATCTTGTTAATATTCCCTCCAGTTCCAATTAAAGATAAATTATCAATTTTACTTGTCTTGGTGACTATCCAGTTTTTTATTTCATTCCAAATATTATCCTTTACCATATTATTTAGGAGTCTTACAGTCCCAATCCTAAAAGACTTTTCACAAATTCTATCACCATTACTTATAACTGAAAACTCTGTACTCCCGCCCCCTACATCAACATATAGAAAATTTAATTTTTTATCTATTCCTTGGAAAAAATTTACTGATGAAATTAGAGATGCTTCTTTTCTCCCATCAATTAAATTAATTTTAATTCCAGTTTTTTTCTTTATCGATTTAACTATTAAATCAGAATTTTTAGCCTCCCTCAAAGCTGATGTAGCATATGCATTAAAATCTACAACCTTATGAATTTTAATTATATTTTTAAATGCTTTAATTGCTTTTATAATTCTTTTAATATTTTGCTTTGATATTTCACCTTTAGTAAAAGTATCCTCACCAAGTCTAATAGGAACCCTAACTAATGAATTCTTATAAAAATTAATGTTTCCTTTATTATCAGTAATAACATTTGCAATAAGTGTTCTTAGGGCGTTCGAACCAATATCAATTGCAGCATATTTTTCAATTTTCATTTATCTTCCATTCTAGATTTATAATACTGATAAATAGCCATTTGAGATCTAATAATTGGTGTTTTATTATTTTTTAAAATATTTTTTCTTTTCCTATTAATAATTCTTGATTTAACATTATCATTCCATGTTATTGAAAACGTATCAATAATTTGATTTTTAATATCATAATCATAGATAGGACATCCAACCTCAATTCTTTCATGAATATTTCTTGTCATTAAATCTGCAGATGAAATATAAACTTTTGGATCATTATTATTTTGAAAAATCATAATACGTGAATGTTCTAAAAATCGATCAATTATACTAATAACNTCGATATTATCNCTAAATCCCTTTAAACCNGGAACAAGTGAACAAACNCCTCTTACAATAAGCTGTATTTTTACTCCATTTTGACTTGCCTCATAAAGTTTATCAATAATTTTATAATCACTTATACTATTAACTTTTATNNTAATTCCTGCCTTTTTCCCTTTTTTACTAAAAAAAATCTCATTATCAATGAGTCTAAAAATAGAGTTATTTGTGTAATGAGGAGAAACNATTAAATGATTATATTTTTTTAGCTTATAATTAATCTGAATAAAATTAAATACTTTATTCACTTCTTTTAATATTTTGTTGTTTGAGGTAAATAATGTGTGATCAGTATAAATCTTTGCNGTTTCTTCATTAAAATTTCCAGTACTAATAAAACCGTACCTTTTAACTTTATTNTTTTCTTCTCTTTCAATTACGCATATTTTTGAATGTACTTTAAGTCCAGGAACACCNAAAATTACATTTACCCCACCCTTCTCAAGTTTCGCGGCTGATTCAATATTGTTTTCCTCATCAAAACGAGCCTGTAATTCAATTTGANCAAGAACGTTTTTTCCATTTTTTGCGGCATTTACAAGAGCACTAACAATTTGAGAAGATTTTGATAACCTATAAATAGTTATTTTAATTTTTTTTACTTTNGGGTCTAGAGCAGCTTCCCTCAAAAATTTTATCAAATAAGAAAAAGTATGATATGGAGTATTAATCATATAGTCTTTNGTTGAAATAGCATCTATAATATTTAGACTTAAATCTAAACCNGGAATAGTTAAAGGCTCAAGTTCGGTATATAGCAAATCTTTTCTGTCAAGGCTAGGAAAATTCATATAGTCTCTCCTGTGGTGATATCTTCCACCAGGAATTATACTACCATTTTTATTTAAATCAAGTTTATTTATGATGAATTTAAGAGTGTCNTTGGCAATAGAANTATCATAGACCATTCTTACNGGATCATTAATTAATCTATCTTCNACACTCTCCATGATTTTATCAATATAACTTTTAGAGGCATGTCCCTCTAAATCAAGNTCGGCATCTCTTGTAATCTTTATCATATGAGCCTCAATTGAATTGTAATTAAAGAAACTAAATATTTTATTAAAATTATATCTAATTATGTCGTCAACCAACATTACATATTGGGTATCAGAATTTTTTGGTAAAACAATGAATCTCTCTAGATCATTTAAAATCTCAATTAATGCATATTCATTTTTTTTATTTTTATTTTCATTACTTTCCTTNAGTTTCATTTTNACAATTAAAAAAGCTGAATTATCTGTAAAATCTTGTTGAATTTTTTTATTTAGGATAACCGTTACAAGAGCTGGACTAATCTTAGATATGAAATATTCATTCAAAAAATCTACATGCTCTGGTAANACTTGTTTTTCATTTATAAAATGAATATTTTCTTTTTTCAATCCCAACTCAATTGAGTCTAGAATNGTATTACTTTTTGACTGAAGTTTAATTACTCGATCAGTAATTTCTTCAAGTAATTTGATAGCTACTTTTCCACCTAAAACTTTTTTTCCAGTTTTACTGGATTGAGCAATTTTTTTAATTGTTGCATACCTTACCTTAAAAAATTCATCAAGATTATTAGAAAAAATTCCAATAAACCTCAATCTTTCAATTAATGGTAGAGTTTCATCTTCAGCTTCTTGAAGTACTCGCTCATTAAAATCTAACCAGCTATGATCTCTATTAATAAATCTATTAAACATTATTCTCTTTAATTTTATCTTTAAGACCTAAAGTACCGTCACCTATTCTGGTATTATTCCAATTATCAATATCAAAAACAATTTTTACCCAACATGATGTTGGTAAATTAGAAATTTTTTTATTTGAAAATTTATTAATTATATCTGTGAATGCTGGATTATGTCCTACAATAGTAANATAATCGTATTTATTTGGAATTGAGTAAATAAAATTTTCTATTGAACTAGCTGAAAATGTGTATAATTCATCATCAAAAATAATTTTACTAGAATCAAAATCCATTAATCTTGATAANATTAAAGCTGTATGAGAGGCTCTATTTGCTGGACTAGAATAAATTATATTAGTTTTTGTAAAAATATATTTATTATTATTTACCATTTTTTTAATTCTTCTAATTCCATAAAAACTTAATGGTCTGTCAATGTCATCGACTGGATAATCCCATGAAGATTTTGCATGTCTGAGTACAACTAGAGTCTTCATAAATTACGGTGATAATCTAGATTTAATCCAATANTTGTTTTCTTGAGTATAAAGAATTCTGTCGTGAAGTCTNTTAGGCCTTCCTTGCCAAAATTCAAATGAGTTAGGGATAATTAAATATCCCCCCCAATATTTTGGGCGTTTTGGGTCTGTACCTTTATACTTTTCCTTCAATTTTTTGAGATTAGAGTCTAAANTTTTCCTGTCGGATATAATATTACTCTGATCAGAAACCATTGCTCCTAGNCTACTTTCCAGAGGCCGAGAATCAAAATATTTATCAGAAACTGCATTAGGAACTTTTGAAGCACTACCTTTTATTATTATTTGCCTTTCATCTTGAGACCAAAAAAATGACATACAAACATTCGGATTATTTTTAATATCAAAACCTTTAGAACTATTATAATTTGTATAAAAAATAAAACCTTCAGAATCATAAGATTTTAAAAGAACTACTCTACCTCTTGGATAACCATCAATACCAATTGTTGAAAGAGTAAATGCATTAGCTTCATCAATTTTTGCATTTAAATCTGCATCTTGGAACCATTTATGAAAAAGATTAAATGGATTTTTATTAGATTCTGATTGGCTTAAATAATCTTTTTTATATGACTTTCTTAAGTTTCCTAAATCATTCTTCATGTTTACAGTTTAATTAACCATTTAACTTAAAAATTATATTTTTTTCCTTGTTCTGCTAAAATAACATTTTTAAATTCTTTCTGAGCTTCTGTAATAAATCTTGATTTATTTCTATATCTGGTAGAAAAATGTCCTAAAATTAATTGATCAACATTTGCTAAAGATGCTATTTTAGCCGCTTGTTGAGCAGTACTATGCNAAGTTTTGNTAGCTAAAAATTCATGTTCATTCAAAAAAGTGGATTCATGATATAGAATATCAATATTTTTAATTTGATCAACTATTTTAGANAAAAAAGATGTATCACTGCAATATGCATATGAAAACGGATTATTAGAATTAGANGTTANTAAAGTATTTTTAACCACATTTCCTTTAACGTCTTTGTAATCTNTTCCTTCCTTGAGTTTTTCATAAAATGTTTTAGGAATTTTATATGAATTAGCTATTTGATAATTAATTTTTTTNATTTTAAGTTTATCTTCAAATAGAAATCCATTTGTATAAACCCTGTGCCTGAGTGGTATTGTTGTGATTTTTAATAAATCATCTTCAAAAATTACTTCTGGATCTTTTTTTTCAAGCTCAAAGAAAATTAACTTAAATTCAGTTCTTGATTTAGATAACTTCATTTGTAGTAATATTATTTCCTTTATTCCTAAAGGCCCATAAATATTTAAGTCTACCTTTCTTCCTAAAAGTTTGAATGTGTTAATTAGTCCTATTAGGCCATAAAAATGATCGCCATGAAGATGTGAGATGAAGATATGTTTAATTCTTGAGAAACTTATTTTTTCCTCTCTAAGTCTTATTTGTGTACCTTCTCCACAGTCAATCATAAACAGATGGTTTTTAAAATTTAACAATTGAGAAGAAGTGTGAAAATTTTGTCTTGGTGTTGCAGAATGACACCCCAATATTGTTAATTCCATTTTATATTTTATTCAAGTCCCTTTTGATTTTCTCAAATTCAATATAATCAATTGCTTCATTAAGAGTAGGAATTATTAATAATTGATCATTTTGGTATCTATTTTCTTTAAGATTGGTAACTATGATCAAAATGTGATGAATAATATTTAAATAATTAGTCCATTTATTTAATTCAGTAATTAATTTATTATCAATTTCAAAATTTATAATTATTATGATATCTGTATTGCGATAATTCTTAAGGTCATTTGAATAAAATAATTTAATAGACTCAAAATTTAATGGTTTTAGCGTTAGAACAAAATCATTTTCCTCAACTATCATTTAGTTAAATTATTTTTAAATTTTGACGCTAGCAAATAAATAACTGCCATTCTAACTGCAACGCCGTTTTCAACTTGATCTAAAATTATTGCATTTTTGGAATCAGCAACTTCAGATGAAATTTCTACACCACGATTTATGGGGCCTGGATGCAAAATAGTTACTTCTTTGTCAATTAATTTTAGCTTATTTACATCAAGTCTATACAGTTGAGAATATTCTCTTGTAGTAGTAAAATAATTCAAATCCATTCGTTCACTTTGAACTCGTAACATATTAACTGCATCACACCATCTCAAAGCTTTGACTAAATTTTTTTCTACTATAACTCCCAGGGATTCAATGTGTTTTGGAATTAAAGACATTGGACCACAAACCATAACTTTAGCTCCCAGTGTGTTTAGGGCATATATATTAGAAAGAGCGACTCTACTATGTAATATATCTCCTACTATTGCGATATTTTTTCCTTTTAAGTTTCCAATTTTTTCATTTAGTGAAAAACAATCTAATAAAGCTTGAGTGGGATGTTCATGAGTGCCATCTCCAGCATTAATAATTTTTGATTTTACTTTTTTTGAAAGAAAATAAGCAGCTCCAGAGTTAGGATGCCTGATAACAATTATATCTACTTTCATAGAAAGAATGTTATTAACTGTATCTTCAAGTGTTTCTCCTTTATTTACAGATGAACCAGTAGCAGAAAAATTTAGTATGTCCGCACTCAACCTTTTCTCAGCTAATTCAAATGATAATTTAGTTCTTGTACTATTCTCAAAAAATAAATTTGCAATTGTTATATCTCTTAAGCTAGGAACCTTTTTTATCGGTCTATTAATAACCTCTTTAAACTTATTTGCAGTTTCAAAAATAAGCTTAAAGTCATCAAGTTTTAAGCTTTTAATTCCTAAAAGATGATCAACACTTAATTCATTCATTTAATTTAATTTCATTTTCAATAAAAACACAATCCTTATTATTTTCTGATGACCATTCGACTCTAACTTTATCTCCTTCTATAGAATCTATTTGAGTGCCAAGATAATCTGGTTGGATCGGTAAATCTCTAGAAAAACGCCTGTCGATTAAAACCAAAAGTTCGATTACAGAGGGTCTTCCAAAATAATCTATTGCAGTTAAAGCAGAACGAATACTTCTACCAGTAAATAAAACATCATCTATAAAAACAACTTTCTTACCTTCAACTTGGAANTCAATTTCGGTAGAATTGGGAGAGAGTATTTTATCTGTACTTCTAAAATCATCTCTAAAAAAAGTAGAATCTAGTTTTCCAGTTAAAATTCTTTTAATACCATATTTATTTTTAAGTAATTCAACCAGTCTTTCAAGTAAAAGAACACCTCTTGGCTGTAGTCCTATCAGGACAGTATCAGAAAAATCATCGTGGTTTTCAATTAATTGACAAGACAACCTATTCAGAAGGACCTTTATTTTTAAAGCGTCAAGTAAAATTCTATTCAAAACATAAAGAAATTAACACAAAATTACCAAATAATTACGTTAGAAAAAAAACCACGTCTTGATTAAGAAGTGGTTTTGATTTACTGAACAATAAAAATAAAAACTAATCATCATTCATTTTTTCCTTAAGGTCAGCCAAAGCATCAATATCTCCAAGTGTTGTTTTGTCAGTAGTATCCGGATTTGATTTTTTTGTNGTNCTCTTTGGTTTTTTANGTTTTTGTTTTTTAAAGNTTGATGTGTGAGAAGCAACAACTTTCCTGAGTTCTTTATTAAACTCAATTATTTTAAATTCNGCTTCTTCCCCTTTTTTCAAAATTGTACCATCATTTTTTTCAAGATATCTTGATGGAATAAAAGCTATAATATCATNNTTAAAACNTACGGTTGCNCCTTTATCAACGATTTGATCAATTTTTCCAGTGTGAATAGTTTCTTCTGAAAAATCTTTCTCATATTTATTCCANGGGTTATCTGTGGTTTGTTTATGACCTAAACTTAGTTTACGCCCTTCTACATCCAATTCTAATACNACAACATCAATTGAATCTCCAAGGTTTATAATTTCTGAAGGGTGCTTTATTTTTCTTGTCCAAGAAAGATCTGAAATGTAAACTAATCCGTCAATCCCTTCCTCTAATTCAATAAAAACACCAAAATTAGTGAAGTTTCTNACAATTCCANTATGTTTGGACTGCAATGGGTATTTATTTGTTATGTCTGTCCAAGGATCTGATGATAGTTGTTTTATACCAAGTGACATCTTTCTAGAGTCTCTGTCAATACTTAANACAATTGCTTCTACTTCATCACCGACATTAACGAAATCTTGGGCAGATCTTAGATGAGTTGACCATGACATTTCTGAAACATGAACCAGACCCTCTACACCTTCATCAATCTCAATAAATGCTCCATAATCAGCAATAACTACAACTTTGCCTTTAACTTTCTCACCTTCTTGAATAGATTCACTTAAATTATCCCATGGATGTGANCTAAGTTGTTTTAAGCCTAACTGAATTCTAGATTTATCATCATCAAAATCAAGTATAACCACGTTGAGTTTTTGATCTAATTCTAAGATTTCAGATGGATGATTAATTCTACTCCATGAAAGATCAGTAATATGAATTAATCCATCAACTCCACCTAAATCAATGAAAACACCATAAGATGTTATATTTTTTACAGTACCCTCTAGAACTTGACCTTTTTCTAATTGACCTATAATTTCCTTCTTTTGCTCCTCGATATCTGACTCTATTAATGCTTTATGAGAAACAACTACGTTTTTGAACTCATGATTAATTTTTACTACCTTAAACTCCATTGTTTTATTAACATATTGATCGTAATCCCTAATTGGCTTAACATCAATTTGAGATCCAGGCAGGAATGCCTCAATACCAAAAACATCAACTATCATTCCCCCTTTTGTTCTACATTTTACAAAACCATTAACTACTTCACCTGAGTCGTGNGCATTATTAACTCTATCCCANGCCTTAATTACTCGTGCTTTTCTNTGTGAAAGAACTAATTGACCAGTTTTATCTTCTCTGATATCAACAATAACTTCAACATCATCGCCAACTTTTAAGTTTGGATTATATCTNAATTCATTAAGGGATATAACTCCTTCAGACTTNGCGTTAATATCAATTATTGCTTCCCTNTCAGTCATATAAACAACTTTACCAATGATTACATCTTCGTCNGCTGTATCGACAAAATTTTCTTTAACTAAACTTTCGAATTCTTTTAATTGATTGTCCTCAATTAAGTCTATTCCTTCTTCATAATTNTGCCAATTAAAGTTATTTAAAAAGTTTTGTGAGGAATTAATTAAAGTTTCAGAATTTTTAGAAGTTGTATTGTTTTTATTCTGACTCGATTCTTCTTGGNTTTTCTTTTTNGCCATTGTACTTTTTCTTGTATACTGGACTTCAGAGTTTTTAATATTGAAAGTCTCAGTAGTGGTTAATATAAACAAATCAAGCTCTTTAAAACTCATTAACAACAAAAGAGTTTGCAAATTTAGCTAAAAACTTTAATATTGATTTAATTTAACCCTAATATTAATAATGAATAAGTTTAAAATATTANATAAGCTTAATTTAAAGACCCGTAATTACTTAACTTTGAAATGAAAGAATTTAGATGAAAGAATTAAAATATTTAAATAAATATCTTTACAAATACAGATCAAAATTACTTTTTGGAATTTTTATTACGGTCATAGCAAGAATTTTTTCTCTAATCGCTCCAAGATTAATTGGAAAATCGATGAATGCAGTGGAAGATTTTCTAAAAAATAAAGAAAATTTAGATATTGAAAATCTACAAAAAACACTTTTAATCTATGTGTCAATAATTATTGCAACTGCATTTGTTTCTGGTTTTTTTACTTTTTTAATGAGACAAGCAATAATAAATGTTTCACGGTTTATAGAATTTGATTTAAAAAATGAAATNTTTATACAATACCAAAAATTATCNCAAACATTTTATAAAGTTAATAGAACAGGAGATTTGATGAACAGAATTAGTGAAGATGTTGGGAAAGTTAGAATGTATTTTGGACCTGCAATAATGTATAGTATCAATATAATAACTCTTTTTATTATTGTAATAGCTTACATGGTTTCAATTGCACCAAAATTAACCCTTTACACACTTATCCCTCTTCCTATACTTTCATTTTTGATTTATAAGTTAAATAAAGCCATNCACTATAGAAGTACAATTGTTCAGGAAATGTTATCAAAATTATCTTCATTTACACAAGAAATGTTCACAGGAATATCAGTTATAAAATCATATAATTTACCAGAAAAGATAGAATCAAAATTCGATTTAATCTCCAATCAAAGCAGAAATAAAAACATGNATCTAGTTAAGCTTCAAGCATGGTTCTTTCCACTTATGTTATTGTTAATTGGNGCTTCAAATTTAATTGTTATATATATTGGAGGCACTCAGTATATGAGAAATGAAATTAAGATTGGAGTACTTGCAGAATTTATTATTTATGTTAATATGTTAACTTGGCCNGTTACAGTTGTCGGTTGGTTAACGTCAATTGTTCAGCAAGCTGAGGCTTCCCAAAAAAGAATAAATAAGTTTTTAAAAGAAAAAACGGAAATTAAAGATGGAATAAATAATCAAAAAATAAAATTTGAATCTTTAGAATTTAAAAGTGTTGGATTAAAATATCCTGATACAAGAATTGAAGCACTAAAGAATATATCATTTAAAGTTAACAAGGGTGAAACAATTGGAATTATTGGCCCTGTTGGTTCAGGNAAAACATCAATTTTTGAGTTAATAATAAGATTATATGANCCNAGTNGCGGAAAAATTTTGATCAATAACAAATCTCTTTCTTCATTTAAATTAAAAAATNTCAGAAAAATNATNAGCTACGTTCCTCAAAATGCTTTTCTTTTTTCAGACACAATAGNAGATAATATAAAATTCGGAAAACCTGATGCTGAAATTATTGAAATTATAGAAGCTTCTAAGAGCGCTTCTATATACNAGGAAATAAAGAAGTTAAATTTAAGTTTTGACACCATGTTAGGTGAACGAGGAATAAATTTATCCGGAGGACAAATTCAAAGAATATCAATTGCTAGAGGATTACTAAAAAATCCAGATATGATTTTACTAGATGATNGTCTTTCTGCAGTTGATACAGATACNGAAGAAAATATTTTAAATAATCTAGNATCCAAATTTGGTGAAAAAACAAAATTAATTATNAGTCATAGNGTGTCATCAGTAAAAACAGCTGATAAAATTTTAGTNATAAAAAATGGGTCAATAATTGAAGAAGGAAATCACGAAGAATTAATGAAATTAAANAAATACTACAAAGAATTATATGATAAACAAATTAGATAAAAAAAATAATTTGTTATGTTAAATTATTTATTGCAATTTTGATTAACCAAACTAAAATTATAATGTATCAAGAAGGAGAAAATAAAGAAATAAATTCTAAAATTCAAAGAGCAGGAAGACGAACCTATTTTTTTGACGTAAAAGAAACTAAAGCAGGAGACTACTATTTGACTATTACCGAGAGTAAAAAATTTACCAATGAAGACGGTTCATTTCATTTCAAAAAACATAAAATTTATCTATACAAGGAAGATTTTAATGATTTTAAAAATAACTTTGAGGAAATGACAAGNTTTATAATTTCTGAAAAAGGAGATGAAGTTATTAGTGAAAGACATCAAAAAGATTATACCCCTCCAAAATCCGATGATAATGAAAATTCTGAATTTTCTGATGTTGACTTCAATGAGGTTTAAATAATAAATTTTTTTTGTTTAAAACTTTTTTATGAAACGACATGCTTTAATTTTATTTTTAATAGGTTGTTTGAATTTATCCGGACAGGTCTCTNTAGATTATTATNTAGGTTCAAAAAATGACTACAACCCTGAAATACCAAAACCNGAAACTATTTTGGGCTATCAAGTAGGAGANTGGCANGTTAGTCATGATAAACTTCTNCAATACATGTATATTTTAGCTTCTAAATCAGACAGGATCACNATTGAAAATAGAGGTTCTACATATGAAGACAGNCCNTTAGTTTTATTAACTATAACAGACCCTGAAAATCATAAAAATATCAATCTAATAAAAGAACGTCATCTTGCTTTATCTGATGTTAATAGTGATAAATTGAATACTAATGAAATGCCAATAGTAATTTATCAAGGGTTTTCTATACANGGAAATGAGCCAAGCGGAGCTAACGCCGGAATTATAGCGGCATATCATTTAGCTGCNAGTAATTCAAAAGAAACAAAAGAATTATTAAGAAATACAATTATTTTATTTGACCCTTGCTACAATCCAGATGGTTTACAAAGATTTTCTCAATGGGCAAATAGTAATAAAAATATTTTACTTAATCCTGACACTCAAGATAGAGAGTATAACGAAAATTGGCCNAAAGGAAGAACAAATCATTATTGGTTTGACCTAAATAGAGACTGGCTTCCTGCACAACTACCAGAATCAAAGGCAAGAATTAGAACCTTTACCGAATGGTTACCTAACATTCTTACTGATCATCANGAGATGGGGACCAATTCTACTTTTTTCTTTCANCCAGGGATTCCATCAAGAGTAAATCCATTAACTCCTGNTACGAATCAAAAACTAACTAAAAAAATAGGAGCCTATCATGAGGATGCTTTAAATAAAATAGGTTCTTTATATTATTCTGAAGAAGACTATGATGATTTTTACTATGGAAAAGGTTCAACATATCCTGATGTTAANGGAAGTATTGGGATTTTNTTTGAACAGGGNAGTTCAAGAGGACATATTCAAAATAGTGATAATGGANTTTTGACATTTCCATTTACTATAAGGAATCAACTTACTACTGTTTTTTCTACTTGGAAAGCTTCNAATGAAATGAAAACTGAAATTTTAAATTATTNTAGAAGTTTTTATAAAAAATCGAGAAATTTAGGTTTAAAGGAAAAATTTAATTCTTTAATTTTTGAGGCACCNAAAGATCCCNCAACAACTTATCATTTAGGAGAAGTATTGAAATTACACAAAGTGAAAATTCATAGAATNAGTAAAGATTTAGATCTAAACGGAAAAACATATTTAAAGAAAAATAGCATTGCNATTCCATTNAATCAAAAAAAAATCAGGTTGATTAAAGCTATGTTTAATAAACAAACAAAATTTGAAGACAGTTTGTTTTATGATGTCTCAGCCTGGTCTTTNCAACACTCATTTAATGTTAATTTCGATTATTCTAAATCTAAAGATATAATAGGTGAGGAAATACAAGANCTAATTCATCCTGTTGGANTTTTAGATAAAAAAGTTGAATATGCNTATCTGTTTGAAGGTAATGGCTACTTTACTCCTGGAGCATTATATTCTCTNTTAAATAAAGGNTTAAGNGTTAAGATTGGATTGAAACCATTTAAACTTGAAGGAAAGTCNTATGACTATGGGACATATTTAATCTCTGTAAAAAATCAATCCTTAAATAGTGATCAAATCTATCATTTAATTAGTGATATTGCCTCTAAATACTCATTACAAATATATGGTGTGAAAACTGGAGCTACTGAAGGGATAGATTTAGGATCGGATCAATTCAAAACAATTGAAAAACCTAAAATTGCNCTAATTGTNGGGGATGGAGTAAGAAGTTATGATGCNGGAGAAATTTGGCATCTTTTTGATATAAAATACAATATACCTATTACCAAAATTGATGTCGATAATATTAACAAATTAAATTTAGATAAATACTCACATATAATTCTTCCTGATTATTCAGGAGAAAAAATTAATTCTAGTAAAATTACATCTTACATATCTAATGGTGGAAACCTAATTGCATTTAGGTCATCCATAAACTGGTTAGATGAGAAAGAAATTCTAAAACTAGATTTTTTTAAAAATGAATTAAAGCCCTCAAAAGTTAATTTTGATCAAAAAGATAACTTCTATGGAGCACAACTAATCAGTGGATCAATCTTTGAAACTGAATTGGATAGGAGTCATCCCATTAACTTTGGAATAAATAATTCTATATTACCTGTTTTTAGAAACTCAACAATATTTTTGAAACCAGAAAAAGATCTATTTGATAACCCGATCAGGTATTCTTCACAACCATTATTAAATGGATATATATCCAAATCAAACCTAGAGATATTGAGAAAAAGTGTTCCATTTAAAATAAGAACAATAGGTTCAGGAAAAATTTTATTATTTACAGATAATACTCAGTTTAGAGCTTTTTGGTATGGCACAAACAGGTTACTCTCTAATGCTATTTTCAATTCAAGTTTCATGTAATAAAAGAAATTCGAGAATTATTTAGGTATTTTCTAAGAAAATCTGAAATAAATCTGGCTTATTATTAATGTATTCTCCAAAAAAATTATGTTTTTTCATCTTTTCAACCAAAGGTTTCAGATCATCTTGTTTTTTTAATTCTACACCAATTATGGCAGGGGCATTAGTTCGACTATTTTTCTTTGAATATTCAAAAAAAGTTATGTCGTCATTTGGACCCAGGACTTTATTTAAAAAATCTTTTAATGCGCCAGATCTTTGGGGAAATTTTAAAATGAAATAATGTTTTAATTTAGCATAAAGCAATGCCCTTTCTTTAATTTCAGAAATACGGAAGAAATCATTATTCCCTCCACAAATAAAAACCCCAACATTTTTATTTTTTATTTTTTCATAACTATATACTTCTAGTCCAGCAATTCCAAGTGCGCCGGCTGGTTCTGAAACAATACCGTCCTTATTATATAAATCAAGTATGGTTTTACAAATTTTACCCTCATGCACATGAATTATTTCATCCAAATATTTTTTACAACACTTTAGAGTCAATTCACCTACCCTCTTAACTGCAGCACCGTCAACAAACTTATCTATCTTAGTTAGTGTATAAAGCTTTCCTTTTTTTAATGACTTTATCATAGCTTGAGCTCCTGAGGGCTCAACTCCTATAATTTTAGTTTTTGGAGATAATTCTTTAAAGACAGTCAATACCCCAGAAATTAATCCTCCCCCTCCAATTGGAACAAATAAATAATCAAGATGTTTATCAAATTGATTTAATATTTCTAAGGCTGTGGTTCCTTGCCCTTCAATGACCTTAATATCATCAAAGGCATGGATAAAAATTTTATTATTTTTTTTTGCAAAATCAATTGCAATTGATTGACAATCATCAAAAAAATCTCCAATTAATTCAACCTCAATATAATTTTTTCCAAAAGTTTTTACTTGTTCAATTTTTTGTTTGGGTGTTGTTATTGGCATATAAACTTGACCGTGAATCTCAAG
The DNA here is from genome assembly GCA_002711185.1 of Flavobacteriaceae bacterium. Classification (GTDB taxonomy): domain Bacteria; phylum Bacteroidota; class Bacteroidia; order Flavobacteriales; family Flavobacteriaceae; genus Marivariicella. The sequence continues at coordinate 23,667 of PAHL01000041.1, read as the reverse complement.
TGAACTGCAAGCTAAAGCAAAACCTTGAGCATGATTTCCAGCACTAGCACAAACAACACCATTTTTTCTTGCTTTGTCCACTACAGAATTAATCTTATTATAAGCACCTCTAATTTTAAATGATCTTACTTGTTGAAGATCTTCTCTTTTTAAGTAGACATTACAATTAAGTTCATTGGATATTCTTTCATTGTACTGAAAAGGGGTTTCTTCTATAATATCATTTATAGCTTGGGCTGCATTTTTTACTCCAGACAAACTAGGCAAGGAACTCATTTAGATTTTTTTCATTGCAGTCATGGATTCTCTAAGTTCATATCCTATTAGTTCAATGGGATGAAAACGTATTACTTCATTTATAGATATAAGTTTTTGATTATCAACTTCTGAATTATTTGTATTATATATTTTTCCTATTACATCAACTTTTATCTTTTCCATGAAAGCTTTTAGGAGAGGTTTTGCAGCATGATCAAATAAATAGCAGCCATATTCAGCAGTATCAGAAATTACCCTATTCATTTCAAATAATTTTTTTCTTGCAATTGTATTTGCAATTAAAGGAGTTTCATGTAATGACTCATAATACGCAGATTCCTCTTTTATTCCAGAATCAACCATCGTTTCAAAAGCTAATTCTACTCCAGCTCTAACAAAGGCAACCATCAATAGACCTTTATCAAAATATTCTTGTTCCTCAATATCTTCCTCTGTTGGTGAAGTCTTTTCAAATGAAGTCTCAGCGGTAGATGATCTCCATGTCAAAAGGTTTTTATCGTCATTTGACCAATCTTCCATCATTGTTTTTGAAAAATGACCAGACATAATATCATCCATGTGTTTTATGAAAAGTGGTTTTAAAATGAGTTTTAACTCTTCTGAAAGTTCAAAAGCCTTAACCTTTGATGGGTTGGATAATCTATCCATCATATTTGTTATTCCTCCATGCTTTAATGCCTCAGTAATAGTCTCCCAACCATATTGAATTAATTTAGAGGCAAAAGGAGGGTCAATACCCTCTGACACCATTTTATCAAAACATAAAATAGATCCGGTCTGTAAAATTCCACAAAGAATAGTTTGTTCCCCCATTAAATCAGATTTAACCTCGGCAACAAATGAAGATTCTAAAACACCAGCTTTATGACCACCAGTTGCTACAGCGTATGCTTTAGCTAGATTTAAACCATTCTNTTTTGGNTCATTATTTGGATGAACTGCTATAAGNGTTGGAACCCCAAAGCCTCTTTTGAACTCCTCCCTCACNTCAGAACCTGGGCATTTGGGAGCAACCATAATTACAGTTATATCTTCCCTTATACTAATCCCTTCTTCAACAATATTAAAACCATGTGAATAGGATATTGTTGAGTTTTTTTTCATCAATGGCATTATCGAATTAATTACTGATGTATGATTTTTGTCNGGAGTAAGATTTATTACAATATCAGCATTTGGAATCATTTTCTCATAAGTACCAACATTAAAATTATTATTCTTAGCATTTAAATATGATGTTCTTTTTTGATCAATAGCTCCAGCTCTTAAAGCATAAGAAATATCTAACCCAGAATCCCTCATATTAAGTCCTTGATTTAAACCTTGAGCTCCACAACCAACAATNACAATTTTTTTACCCTCAATTGCATTAATTCCATCAGAAAATTCAGAAGAATTCATGAATCTACATTTGCCTAGTTGCTGAATTTTTTCTCTTAATGTTAACTTATTNAAATAATTNGCCATAATGTTTATTTTTAATTTTTATTATTAAAAGTATTTAGAATTTCTGAAATTCCCATCTTTGATTTAGTGACTGAGATTCTTCCGGATCTTACGAATTGAAGGAGTCCATATTCTACTAACTTTATTCTTAAGTCTTCGGTTTCATGCCTGAAACCAGTTTTTTCAATTACAAAATATTCAGGAGAAACTGTAACAATGTTTGCATGACTTTCTTTNATTACGTTTTGAATATGTCTTTCTTCGAAAAGAGAACTTGATTTAACCTTNTACAATGCAGACTCTTGGTANATAGTTTCATTATCAGTATGAAAAAAAGCCTTAATTACNTCAACTTGTTTTTCGATTTGTAGCACAATCTTTTTTATTTGATCTGGAGANATGTTCACAACTATAATAAATCTAAAAACACCCTCAATTTCNGACAATGATGTTGANAAACTTTCAATATTTATGTGTCTTTTTAAAAAAATTGCGGAAATACGATTTAATAATCCAATGTTATCCTCAGAGTAAATCGATATTGTATAAGTTTGTTNCTTTTTCATTTATGATAATCTTATATCTGAAACAGAGGCCCCAGTAGGAATCATAGGAAATACATTANCTTCTTTTTCNACACAAATTTCAAGAAAATAAGGCTCATCATTTGNNAGCATTCTANTTATTGCNGCATCTAAATNTTTTCTTTCNGAGACTCTTTCTGACTTTATNTAGTANCCTTNAGNAATNGCAACAAANTCNGGATTTACCATTTCNGTTGATGCATATCTTTTTTCAAAAAACATTTGCTGCCATTGTCTNACCATACCCAAAAAATCATTNTTTAAAACAACAATCTTAACAGCTANTTTATTTTGGAATATNGTTCCCAANTCTTGAATTGTCATTTGATATCCTCCATCACCAATAACNGCTATNACNTCACGTTTTGGNGCTCCCATCTTAGCTCCNATAGCTGCAGGTANAGCGAAACCCATTGTTCCNAGGCCTCCTGATGTAATATTACTTTTNGATTTTGTAAANTCNGCATATCTACATGCCACCATTTGATGTTGNCCNACNTCAGTTACAATAATTGCNTCACCNTTTGTAACTTTATTTATTGCATTTATTGACTCTCCCATCGTTAANCCTTCTTTTTTTGGAAACAGGTCATCTTTGATAACCTTTTNTNTCTCNATTTTCATTAATGAGTCAAATTNACTGACCCANGAANANTGGTCNTTATCTTTAATGTANGGTAAAATNGCATTCAAACTTTTATTNCAGTTACCCAAAATGGCTAAATCTACTTNTACATTTTTATTTACCTCAGCTGGATCAATTTCAAAATGAATTATTTTTGCTTGTTTAGCATATGTTTTTAAATNACCTGTTACTCTATCATCAAANCGCATACCAATGGCAATTAAAACATCACATTCGTTTGTTAAAATATTTGGNCCATANTTACCATGCATACCAACCATCCCNTTNTTTAATGGATGTGAAGTTGGGANTGCTGANGCGCCTAGAATAGTCCAAACAGCAGGTATACCTGANATTTCAATAAAATTTTTAAATACATTTTCTGCTTCACCAAGTATGACTCCTTGACCCCANACAATCATTGGCTTTTTAGAATTATTTATAATTTTTGCAGCATCTTTTATAATATTTAATTCTATTTCAGGTTCAGGTTTATAACTTCTTATNCCCAAACAATGTTTATAGGAAAAATTAAAACTATCAAATTGAGCATCTTTAGTAATATCNATNAGCACAGGACCAGGTCGACCCGATTTNGCAATATAAAAAGCCTTAGCAATTATAGTTGGTATTTCACTTGCTTTTGTTATTTGATAATTCCATTTAGTAACTGGAGTAGATATACCAATAATATCAGTTTCTTGAAAGGCATCTGAACCTAATAAATGTGATGCAACCTGACCAGTAATGCAAACAATTGCAGTTGAATCAATCTGTGCATCAGCTATTCCGGTGACAAGATTAGTNGCTCCAGGTCCAGATGTTGCTATGGCCACTCCTACTTTTCCTGAGGTTCTGGCAAAGCCTTGTGCNGAGTGAATTGCACCTTGCTCATGTCGGGTCAATACATGATGAAGTTTATCTTGAAACTTATATAATTCATCGTAAACTGGCATAATTGCTCCACCAGGATAACCATAAATTAAATCAACACCTTCTGCGATTAGTGATCTAATAACAGCTTCTGCACCTGAAATATTTACTTTTTTATCATCCATAAATTAAAATTCATCAGTTACACATCCATCAGATGCATCACTAACATTTTTTATATACTTATACAAAACACCGCTTTTAAACTTGTAATCTGGTTTAGTCCATTTCAATTTTCTTAATTTAAACTCCTCTTCAGACAAATTAACACTAATATTATTTAATTCAGCATCAATTGTTATCAAATCTCCATTATTTAAAAGAGCAATAGGACCTCCTTCTTGGGCTTCTGGAACTATATGTCCTACAACAAAACCGTGAGTTCCTCCAGAAAATCTTCCGTCAGTGATTAATGCTACACTATTTCCTAATCCAGCCCCCATAATAGCTGCAGTGGGTTTTAACATTTCAGGCATTCCAGGCCCACCTTTGGGACCTTCGTAACGAATTACAACTACATCACCTTTATTGACCAATCCGTCAGATATGGCTCTGTTAGCCTGAAATTCACCATTAAACACTTTTGCTGGTCCTTTAAAAATAAGCCCCTCCTTTCCAGTAATCTTTGCTACTGATCCTTTAGGTGCTAGATTACCTTTCAGAATTCTTATGTGTCCTGAAGATTTTATAGGATTATTAATTGGTCGTATTATTTTTTGGTTTTTATCAAGACTTTTTACGTTATTTAAATTTTCAGCAATTGTTTTTCCGGTAACAGTTAAACAGTCACCATGAATCATTCCATTTTCGTGCATAAACTTTAAAACCCCTGGGACTCCTCCAATAGTATGGAGATCTTTCATTAAAAATTTTCCACTTGGTTTTAAATCAGCTAGGAAAGGAGTTTTATCACTCACTCTCTGGAAATCGTCAATTGAAATATTTATTTTTGCCGCTTTAGCAATAGCTAAAAAATGTAATACAGCATTGGTTGATCCACCTAGAACAGAAATTAATCTTAAAGCATTTTCAATTGATTTTTTTGTTATTACATCGGAAGGCTTTATATCATTTTTTAAGATATTATACATTGATTCACCTAAAATTTTACTCTCAGACACCTTTTCTTTTCCAACAGCTGGGTTGGATGAGTTGTAAGGCAAAGACATTCCAAGTGCTTCAATAGCGGAAGCCATAGTGTTTGCAGTATACATTCCTCCACAAGCGCCTGCTCCAGGGCAAGCTTTTTTTATTATATTTTTATATTCTTTTTCATCAATTGTACCAGCTACTTTTTCACCCCAAGCTTCAAAAGCTGAAACTACATCCAATTCTTTTCCATTGTGACATCCTGAAGCTATCGTTCCGCCATAAACAAGTATACTTGGTCTGTTCAACCTAATCATAGCCATAAGAGCCCCAGGCATATTTTTATCACACCCAACAACAGTAACAACCCCATCGTAAGACATAGCTTGAACCACTGTTTCAATTGAATCTGCAATAATATCTCTTGATGGAAGTGAAAATCTCATCCCAGATGTTCCCATTGAAATTCCATCACTAACTCCAATTGTATTAAAAATTAATCCAATCATTTTACTGTTAGTTTCAATTGATTTTTTAATGTAAAGTGATAATTCATTTAAGTGCATATTACAAGGATTACCCTCATATCCAGTACTCGCAATTCCAATGAAGGGTTTTTTGAAATCATCCTCACTCAAACCAATAGCATGAAGCATTGCTTGAGCTGCGGGCTGAGTAGCGTCTTGAGTGACATTTTTACTATATTTATTTAAGCTCATAATGAATTACATTTCTAAATTAATCTAACAATTAATCAAAGGATAAAATTAAATAAAATTACTACTATGTCTAAATTCTATTTTTTAATTTCAAATAATTGGTTTTCAGTATTTTATATTATTTTAATGATAAAATTCAAAGTCATTTAAAAGCAAAAAGAAATAAAATAGATTAAAATTGATGATATTTGCAAAAGTTTGCGATTATTTTAATTATTTAATGAAAGAAAAATCAGTAAGTCAAGCAATAGAATTTAGGAGATCAGTAAGATTATATGATTCAAATAAATCGATTGGCATAGATAATGTAAAAAAATGTATTTCTCAAGCGACCTTGTCACCATCTAGCAGTAACATGCAACTATGGGAGTTTCATCACATAATAAGTAATGATAACAAAGAAAAAATTATTAAAGCGTGTTTTTCTCAACCTGCTGCAAAAACTGCAGATCAGCTTGTTGTAATTGCTGTTAGAAAAGATCTATGGAGAAAAAGGCTTCAATCAAATATAGATAACATAAAAAAATCCTTTTCGAATGAGGAAATACAAGATCCAAAAAAAGAAAAAAAAGCATTATTTTATTACGAAAAAATGGTTCCAATGGTATATTTTGATTCCCTTGGTTTTATTAATTTTTTTAAAAAATTAAGTTCAAAAATATATGGATTATTTAAACCAACATACAGAGAAGTAAGCAAAAGTGATGTTAGAGTAATTGCTCATAAAAGTGCTGCATTAGCAGGTCAATCCTTTATGATAAGCATGGCTGGTATGGGATATGACACTTGTCCCATGGAAGGTTTTGATTCTAGTAGAATAAAAAAAATTTTAAATCTTCCAATGAATTCTGAAATTAGTATGATAATTAGTTGCGGTATTAGAACAAAAAAGGGTGTCTATGGAAACAGATTTAGAATATCTTTTGATGAAGTTTATCGGGTTCACTAATTTTAAAAACTATTTTTTGTCCCAAAAAACACTGGGATAATTTAGATTGTGATATTTCAGTTAATTGAAGAATCCTAGGATAGCCCCCAGTTATTTGTCCGTCTCTCATAACTACAATCAAATCACCATTTGGTGTAAGCTGAACTGTCCCTGGAAGAATAGAGGAACTTAATATTGATAATCTATTTTTAATATTCAAACCAGAAAGTATATATGCCATTCTATTATTAGATCCAATTACAAATTCCTGATTAACTAATTTATTTTTTGTTAAATTGTTGATCATTTGCCAATCTGGTCCCTTAATAACATCTATGTAACCGTCAAATGTTTTTAAATTAAAAGTATTTAATTTAATTTTTTCTAATGTTTTTTTACCATTTATTGGAATTTTGTCAGACTTATTAATTACAGACTTATTTGTAAGAGGATAATATTGTGAATGACTTCCATAGATCTTTTCTGTTGCAATTCCACCACTAAAACTTATATAACATCTATGTCCATCATATATATTACCTAGTTTTAAAAAATCACCAAGATCACAAAAAAATGGTTTATCCGACTTCACTTTTTTATTATTGATTAAAATCTCTGTTTTAGCTCCACTAATAGCAACCCAGCTAGGACCTGAAAATAATAGNGAAGGTCCCTTTATGGTACATTCTAAAGCTGCTTCATTATTAGTATTTCCAACCAGTAGATTTGATTTGCGATATGAATAAAAATCCATTGCACCTGAAACAGGAAAACCAATATTTCTATAACCATATCTTCCATTGTCTTGAATAGAAGTNTAAAAACCAGGATCAATTATTTTAACATATGATTTCAAAAGAATTAGATTTAAATTTATCAAAGGAATAAGAGAGATTTTCTAATTTATATTTAAGCTCGTAAATATCAATTGAAACAAAATTAATTTTATCTCCAGGAATGATTTGATTTGGTGGATCAGAAGATTGATTAAAAAAAGAAACATAAGTTTTACCAATTTTATTCCATCCTCCGGGACTTCCCTGAGGATAGATACCTACATTTGATTCCCCGATAGCTAAGGTTCCTTTATCTACTTGTTTTGATGGAGATGATTTTCTAGGAATATGAAGTTTTTTTGGTAGGCCAGATAAATAAAAAAATCCTGGTAAAAAACCAAAGTGATTTACCTGAAACGTACACTTCATAAAATCTTTTAGGAAGGAATCATATGAAATTAAGTTTTTTTTAGAATACAATAATAAATCCTCTGAAAAAACAGGATCAAAACAAACAGGTATTTCCCATAAATTTCTTATATATTTTTGTTTTTTTGTTTCATGTTTGGCAACTAATTCTTTTAAATTTTTAATAAAACTATATTCTATTTTGTCTTTGAAAATAATTGTTATTTCATGAGATGTTAAAATGAAATCATCGTAAATATCTNCATATTGACAAGATATAAAGTCTGCCAACTCAGCTTTCCAAATTATAAAGTTTTCTTCTTTAGATTTATCCTCAAAGTTTATTATAACTGCCTTATTTCCGAAGGTTTTTAAATTCATTTATTGTTTTTTTATTTTTTCTGATAAAACCTTAATAAAATCAATCGATTTTTCATGGTCAGTATGTAAGCAAATTGTGTCAAAAAAAATCTCTTTTTTCAATTTATTTGAAAGATTTATTTTTCCTTCAAGTAGAAAATTTAGATTTTCTAAAAATAAACTTGTGGAATTCACAATCGAACTTTTTTTTGTTCTTGAAATTAAAGTTAAATCATCATTATAATACCTATCAGAGAAAACCTCTCTTAAGACCTTGTATTTATATGATTTAGCGGTATTTACTATTTCTTGTCCAGTTGGTAAAATAATATATTCAATCTCAGGGAATTCCTTTAAAACTTGAAAGTAAGCATTTGTTAAATTTTCATCTTTAATCATATCATTATACAAAGCTCCGTGAGCTTTACAATGGTGCCATGGTAATGAAAAATGATTCAAGGCTTTTTTAAAAGATAATAGTTGAAATCTAATTGATTTTTTTAAATCATTCAGGTTTATGGAAATAGATTTTCTTCCAAAATTTATTTTATCGGGATATGAGGGGTGTGATCCAATTTTAACTGAGTGGTCTGATGCAAGTTTTATTGTTTTTTTTATTGTACTAAAAGATCCATAATGACCTCCACATGCTATGCTGCAAGAGGATACATGAGGCATAAAAATATGATCATTTGATCCACCTTCGCCTATATCTACATTGACTTCCATAAAAAATAATATCAAAATAAATTTACTATAAAAATAGAATCTTAAAGGCTAAAAATGTGAAAAATAGAAATAATAACAAAAGACCAAAAATTCGTATTTTAAAATCAAAACTGTTTTTTTGGACTGAAAAGTATAAGTACGAAATAAATAAAGTAATACCTGGAAGCATTAATCCATTTAAAATTTGAGCTAATCTTATCAAATTAAATGGATTAGAGTCCAAAAAAGTAAATATTAATCCTGAAACAATAATCAATATTGGAACTATTATTTGCAATTTTCTTTTACTTGAATATTCATTTAAGGACTCTTGAACGATAAATGCAGCTGCTAAAGGAGCTGTTAAAGCTGAACTTAAGCCTGCTGAAAAGAGTCCCAAAGAGATAAATAATTCAGACTTTTGACCATAGAGATTATGTAGTGAGGTACCGAGATCATCAATTGAGACTAATTCATTGATATTAGCTCCTGCAGCAGCTATAACAATAGAGGTAGAAATGATTCCACCAAAACTTACGGCTATAATAGTGTCTTTTTTGAAAGAATCAAAATTTATATTTTTAGATCTTTCTTTTTTAACAAGCCAGGCATGCAAAAATAAATTATAGGGAACAATTGTAGTTCCAAGAACTGCAACAATGGTAGACCAAGTTTCGGGTCTCCATCTTGGAATAAAAAATCCATACAATAAATCATTTAAATTAGGTTTTGTTAAAATTGCTGCAATTAAAAAAGAAACACTCATTAATAAAACTGCAATACCAAGAATAGTTTTCAATAATTTAATGTTTTGTTTTAAAATAATTGAAATTAGAATTACACCAATTATTAACAATAAAAATGGATTTATTAATNGGCTGAATTCAGGCGTAATTATTTCAAGTAATTTATTTAAACCTATCAAAGATCCAGATATATTTCCGGCCTGATATGCAGTATTTCCGAAAAAAATTGTTAACAGTATGTATCCTATAAAAAAGCTTTTTAANCTTTTACTANAAACTTTTTTTTTTAATAATTCGATTAAACCCAAATTATATTTATGGCTTAAACCGGCGACTATATTTTGAAGAAAAATAGTTATTAAGCATGAAAATAAAACAGCCCATAATAATTCAAAACCAAAATCAACACCTGCCAATGCACAAACCGTTAGGCTTCCTGGACCAATAAATGCAGCAGTAATAATAAAAGCTGGTCCAGTTCTTAAACTAAACTTATCCATAAATATTAATTGAATATTTAAAATGGAAGATTTTCTTCATCTGAATTGGAAGAATTTCCAAAAGCATCATCTGGATTAGAGAATTTATTTTTATTTGCTGAATTCATTTTTGATTGAAATTCGGATGAAGAATCAAAATCAGCAATATTTTCAAATTTCCCTAAATGAGCAATAAATTTTAGTTTAATATTATCCAAGCCACCGTTTCTGTGCTTCGCAACTATAAACTCAGCTTGGCCGTCTGAAGGACTCCTATCTTCATCATCCCATTCATCAATTCCATAATACTCAGGTCTATAAATAAAAGATACAATATCAGCATCTTGTTCAATTGCACCTGACTCTCTTAAATCGGATAATTGGGGTCTTTTAGTTCCGCCCCTGGTCTCAACAGCACGAGATAACTGTGATAAGGCAATTACAGGAGTATTTAATTCTTTTGCCAGTGCTTTTAAATTTCTTGAAATTGTAGATATTTCTTGTTCTCTGTTTCCAGTTTTATTAGTTGTACCAGCTGTCATTAGCTGCAAGTAATCAACGACAATTAATTTTATCCCATGTTGTCTAGAAAGCCTTCTGGCTTTAGCTCGCAACTCAAAAATTGATAATGACGGTGAATCATCTATAAATAAGGGGGCTTTTTCGAGATCACCAACCTTGATGTTTAGTTGTTGCCATTCATGTCTGGCCAATTTACCTGTTCTTAACTTCTCCGAAGACAAACCTGTCTCAGCAGAAATTAATCTTGTAATTAATTGAACTGAAGACATTTCTAGTGAAAAAAAAGCAACAGGAATATTTCTTTCCACTGCAATATTTCTTGACATAGATAAGGTTAATGCAGTTTTTCCCATACCTGGTCGTGCAGCAATAATTATCAAATCACTTGGTTGCCATCCGGAGGTTAATTTATCTAATTCTTCAAATCCACTACTTATACCACTAAGCCCATCCTTCTTTCCTATATCTTCAATCTTTTTCTTTGCCTCGATGACTAAAGTTTGAGCAGATGTAGCAGTTCTTTTTATATTTCCTTGGGTTACATCGTAAAGTTTTGATTCTGCTTCATCTAATAATTCCAATACATCAGTTGAATCTTTGTATGATTTATCAATAATTTCATTTGATATCTTGATTAAACTTCTTTGTATATATTTTTGTAGAATAATTCTTGCATGAAATTCAATATGGGCAGAGCTAGCAACTTTTTGAGTTAGTTGAACTAAATAAAAATCACCCCCTACAGAATCTAATTTTCCCGATTTCTTAAGTGAAGATGAAACAGTCAAAAGGTCAATTGGATCACTAGATTCAAATAAAATCAATATGGCTTGAAAAATATTCTGGTGTGCAATTTTATAAAAAACCTCAGGCTGAAGAATATCAATAACTTCATCTACACCTTTCTTGTCAATCAGCATCGCTCCTAAAACAGCTTCTTCTAAATCTAAGGCCTGTGGGGGAAGCTTGGCTTGTTCTAAATTTATTAAAGACCCAGCGTTTGGGTTGATTGATTTGTATAGAGGTTTTTTATCTTCCATTTTTCAAATTTACATTTGTAAAAATTAATTACTAATATTTTTCAAAATCAAATGTGAACAAAAAATAAGTTGATAACTTTTATATATTGTTAACAAACAAAAATTAAAAATCATTCCTCATTAAACACTCCCATTTTAGAAAATTTTTCTCTTCTAAATTCAACTCGCATTGATGCCTCCATTTTATTTAATTTATTAAATGAAGTCAGAATTTCCTTTTTTACTGTCTCAAATGTTGACTCTCTGTCATAATGAGCCCCACCAAGTGGTTCTTTTATTATTTTGTCAATCAATTTAGATTTTAACATATCTTGAGGAGTTAATTTTAAGGCTTCAGCAGCTTTTTCTTTATACTCCCAACTTCTCCACAAAATTGATGAACAGGATTCAGGTGAAATTACAGAATACCATGTGTTCTCTAACATAAAAATTTTATCACCAACACCTATTCCTAGTGCTCCTCCTGAAGCACCCTCTCCAATTATTATTACAATCAATGGTACTTTCAAAGACATCATCTCGATTATGTTCCTTGCGATCGCTTCTCCTTGTCCTCTTTCTTCTGCTTCTAAACCAGGAAAAGCTCCGGGAGTGTCAATGAAAGATATTATTGGAATATTAAATTTTTCAGCAGATTTCATTAATCTTAAAGCTTTCCTATAGCCCTCAGGATTTGACATCCCAAAATTTCTATATTGTCTTGTTTTCGTATTGTAGCCTTTTTGTGTTCCTATCATTAAAAATGACTGATTATCAATCTTTCCAAACCCACCGACCATAGCCTTATCATCACCAATATTTCTATCTCCATGTAATTCAAGAAATGAACTACCAGTTAAATAATTAATATAATCAAGAGTATAAGGTCTTGATGGATGTCTAGATAGTTGTACTCTCTGCCATGCGTTTAAATTTCCATAAATTTCTTTCTTTGTTTTTAAAAGTTTTGACTCAAGTAATTCACAAGTATCTGTTACATCTACTGAGCTTTCATCACCTATATTCTTGCACTTTTCAATTTGCTCATTTAAATCCTTTATAGGTTCCTCAAAATCTAAATATTCCATTTTATATGATTTTATACAAATATATTCTTTATAATTTTTTTAGTTCAATTTAAGTCTGTTGATTTTATTTCTTCTTTTNTCTAATGCATCTAAAAAAACTGATAATAGGATGAGGGATAACCCAAAATAAAATTGTAAAGTCATCAATTCACTCTCCCCAAAAAAAATAACTGATAAAAATATTGCATAAACTGGTTCTAGATTGATTACTAACATAAATGAAAAAGGAGATAAATTTTTCATTACTTTAACAGAACCTACATGTGCATATGCAGTACATACAGATCCTAAGATCAATAATAAAATTAAATCATTGTAATTATTAATAAAAATTACATTAAAAAATTTATCACTTCCTACTAGTATGTATATAGTTAAAAGTACCCAACCAATTAAAAGCTCATAAACTGTTACAGATAATGGAGAAACGCCGCTCTTAACGAGTTTGCTATTAAAAATTGTAAAAAAAACACTTAAAATAGTTGCCAAAAAAGCAATTAACATTCCGTAAAGCTGATCAAATTCTGCTCTAAAAATTATTAATAAACCTATTAAAGTTAGAGAGCCAAAAAATAATTCTTTTATTGAAATTTTTCGCTTAAAAAAAAACGGTTCAATAATTGAAGCAATAAAAGCTCCAGAGGCCATGATAGATAATGTTATTGAAACTCCAGATATTTTAATCGCATAAAAAAATGCAACCCAATGAAGAGAAATAAATCCTCCAGCTAAAAATATTTTCACATAGTGTTTTTTAGAGATTTTAAAAAAAAATTTCTTACCCAAAAAAATATAAAACCCTACAATTAGAAACGCTATTAGCATTCTATACCACACAATCCCTAATGCACTTAAATCTATTATAGAACCAAGTATAGAGGTGAATCCCCACAAAAAAACCAAAAAGTGTAAATGTAATAGATCCTTACTTTTATCTTTTAGCATACTTTAATAAAAATATAGATATAATTCCAAAAATAATTAAAGGNAACCATGCTCCCAAAAGGGGTGAAAAATTAGATTTTGTTACCAAAACACCAAAAATTTTATCAAAAAAAATAAATAAAAACCCTAAAAAAATACCACTAGCCAAATTAACCCCCATTCCTCCTCTTCTCTTGAGTGAGGACATAGANACTGCAATTAAAGTTAGGATAAAAGATGCAAGTGGTAAACTGTACCTCTTGTGTCTAGTTAATAAATGAGAATTTATTAAAATAGATCCATTTTCCCTTTCCTTATTTATAAAATCATTCAATTGGAACATCGGTAATGTCTCAGCNTTATAATTAACAGGAGCTAAATCTTCAATTTTAAAATCAAACACTGTGTCTTTGTATATAGCTTTGGATAGAATCTCGACATCACCATTAAAATCTCTTTTGTAGAATGATGTTAATCTAAAAATCGAATCTTTAGAAATCCACCTGATACTTTCTGCGCTAATCTTTGATACCATTTGTTGGTTATTAAATTTTTCNAGTGTAAAATTATTAGCTCTTTTTCTAATTGGATTATAGCTGCTTACATATATATATTCATCATCATTGATCTGTTTATAAAGATAACTTGTATTTCTCTCTCCTTTCTTTTTTATATGTTTAAATAAAAACTCGTTAAAACCTTTATTAGATTCTGGGACAATAAACATACCCATCAAAAAAGTTATAATTGCTATTAGTAAAGCTGAAAGCATAAAAGGTCTTATGAATCTATTAAAAGAAATACCTGAACTAAGGATTGCTATTACCTCAGTATTATTTGCCAATTTAGAGGTAAACCATATTACGGATAAAAAGAGAAAAATAGGAAAAAGTAGATTTGAAAAATACCATGTAAAATCGATGTAATAATCTATCAGCGCATCTAATGGGACCTCATTTTCTTTAAACTTATCAATTTTTTCAGCAATATCTATCATAATTCCAATTGGAACAAAGAGAATTATCATTACGAAAAAAGTCCCTAAATATCTCTTGACTATATACCAATCAATTAGTTTCATTTTATAAACGTTGACCCAAGTTTTTTACCATTTTTTCTTTCCAAGAAATAAAATCTCCTGCTAATATATGTTTTCTTGATTCGCGGACCAACCAAATATAAAATGCAAGATTGTGGATTGTACATATCTGTTTACCTAACATTTCATTAACTGTAAATAAATGTCTAACATAGGCTTTTGAATAATAAGTATCAACATAACAATAATTATCAGAATCTAATATTGAAAAATCTAACTCCCATTTTTTATTCTTAATGTTTATTGTTCCATTTTTTGTAAAGATCATCCCATTTCTTGCATTTCTAGTTGGCATAACACAATCAAACATATCTATTCCTANTGCAATATTTTCTAGAAGATTTACTGGAGTCCCAACACCCATTAAATATCTTGGCTTATTATTTGGNAGAATTGATGTAACAACTTCTGTCATTTCATACATTTCCTCAGCTGTTTCACCAACTGAAAGGCCTCCAATTGCATTTCCAAATAAATTTTTATTAGAAATATATTCAGCAGATTCTTTTCTTAAATCTTTATAAACACTTCCTTGTACAATTGGAAAAAGAGTTTGAGGGAAATTATATTGAAAATCTTCTTTTTTATTTTGAATAATACATCGATCTAACCATCTGTGAGTTCTCTTCATTGATAATTTTGCATAATTGAAATCACAAGGATATGGAGTGCATTCATCGAACGCCATGATTATATCTGCTCCAATTTTTCTTTGAATGGATATTGCTGATTCAGGTGAAAAAAAATGAAATGATCCATCAATATGTGATTTAAATTTTACACCTTCTTCTTTAATTTTTCTATTTGCTGAAAGAGAATAAACTTGATACCCACCAGAGTCAGTNAAAATTGGCTTATTCCAATTCATAAATTTATGTATACCNCTTGACGCNTCTAAAATTTTAGTNGTTGGTTTTAAATATAAATGATAGGTGTTAGCCAAAATNATATCTGCNTTTATTTCATTTTCTAANTCTCTTTGATGTACACCTTTNACAGTTGCAGATGTGCCAACAGGCATAAATATTGGGGTTTNAATATTTCCACGTTCTGTGTAAATAGTCCCTGCTCTTGCTCGGCAAAACCTATCAACATATTTCAAATCAAATTTCATAAACTTAATAAACAGACAAAGATACCAATCTATAATAGAGAAAATTGTAATGTTAATTAATAAGTTATAAACTTCTAAAAATACCAAAGTAAGTGTTTTGCTAGTATAGTCAATTAATGTATTATTGTTATGGAAATTATATACTATTTAAATGGCTGATTTAATATATTTAAAATCGCTTGTTCAACAGGTAAGAAGAGATATTCTAAGAATGGTTCATAAGGTAAATTCTGGGCATCCTGGAGGATCTTTGGGTTGTTCAGAGTTTTTTGTTGCTCTTTACAATGAAGTCATGGATCATAATCCTAATTTTAACATTGATGGAAAAGACGAGGATATTTTTTTTCTTTCNAACGGACATATCTCACCAGTATTTTATAGTGTATTAGCAAGAAATGGATATTTTCCAGTTGAAGAACTAAATACCTTCAGATTAATTAATTCTAGGCTACAAGGACATCCCACAACCCATGAGGGGCTTCCGGGTATAAGGGTAGCATCTGGTTCTCTAGGACAAGGATTATCCGTTGCTATTGGATCAGCCTTGTGTAAAAAAATAAATAACGATAATAAGACNATTTATGTCTTAATGGGGGATGGTGAGCTTCAAGAAGGTCAAAACTGGGAAGGATTAATGTTTGCCTGTGCGAAGTCAGTTGATAACNTAATTGTGACAATTGATGTAAANGGGAAACAAATTGATGGATCTACTGAAGAGGTTCTTGATCTTGGTGATATAAAATCAAAATTTGAATCATTTGGATGGTTAACCATTGAGTTAATAGAAGGAAATAATATTGAATCAATAATTCTAACATTAAAAAAAGCAAAAAAATTACTTGGTAATGGATCACCTGTNGCTATATTAATGAAAACTGAAATGGGTAACGGAGTTGATTTTATGATGCATACACATGCTTGGCATGGGAAAGCACCAAATGACGAACAATTGAAAATTGCACTTTCTCAAAATCCTGAAACATTAGGTGATTACTAAAAAATATGAATTTATATAAAAACAAAGGATCAATTGACACTAGATCAGGTTTTGGATCTGGTTTAGCAGANCTAGGAAGAAGTAATTCAAATGTTGTTGCGCTCTGTGCTGATTTGATTGGTTCTTTAAAAATGGACGAATTTAAAAATGAGAATCCCAAAAGATTTTTTCAGGTCGGTATAGCAGAAGCNAATATGATGGGAATTGCAGCTGGATTAACTATTGGAGGAAAGATACCTTTTACAGGAACTTTTGCAAATTTTTCAACAGGAAGAGTTTATGATCAAATTCGTCAATCAATTGCATACTCCGGTAAAAATGTNAAGATATGTGCTTCACATGCAGGAATTACTCTTGGTGAGGATGGTGCAACACATCAAATTCTTGAGGATATAGGCTTAATGAAAATGCTTCCTGGAATGACTGTTATTAATCCTTGTGATTACAACCAAACAAAACAAGCAACTATTGCAATAGCAGATCATTCGGGGCCAGTTTATTTGAGATTTGGCAGACCCAAGGTGCCAAATTTTACTGATGAAAAAAATAATTTTGAAATTGGAAAAGGTATTTTATTAGTCNAGGGCTCTGATGTTACAATAGTTGCGACTGGACATCTAGTGTGGGAAGCAATTGTTGCCTCAGAAAAACTCAAACAAATGAATATATCTGCTGAGGTTATAAATATTCATACAATAAAACCTTTAGATGAAAAAATTATAATTCAATCGACCAAAAAAACAAATGCAATAGTTACAGCTGAAGAACATAATATATTTGGAGGATTAGGAGAAAGTATTTCTAGGGCTTTATCATTAAATTATCCTACACCTCAAGAGTTTGTTGGAACCATGGACACCTTCGGAGAATCAGGAAAACCATCTGAACTTATGAAAAAGTATGGACTAACTAGTGATAAAATTATTGAAAAGGTAAAGAAAGTAATTAAGAGGAAATAAAACCGATGAAAAATATTTTATTAATATTTCTCATTNTAATTCCAAATATTATTTTTAGCCAATTGGATTATGGTTTAAAATTTGGAGTTAATTTAAATAACAGTTCAAATATTTCAATAATTTCTCAAGATTTTGATTCTAACATATCAAAAAAAGATTATGATGGATATAATCTTGGCGGTTATATTTCTTTACAAGGACTTTTAATGGATTTAAGAGGTGAATTACATTATGTAAAAATCAAAAATAGCAATGACTTGGTTCAAGATAGAATTGAAATCCCAATAACTTTAGGATATAAAATTCTACCATTTCTAAGTCTATTTATAGGTCCTTCATTTCATTATATTTTAGATGAAAAAAGTTCAATTTTTTTACTTGATGATATAGAAGATAGGACCACTATGGGTCTAAATATTGGAACACGTGTGTATTTGGGGAAAATTCAATTTGACATAAGATATGAAAGAGGTTTAAACGATATGGAAACAAAAATAATAAACCAAAATAATTTAGATATTGCTAGAATAGATTCGAGAAAATCATTAGTGTCTTTTGGTATATCTTTCAAAGTTAATTAGAAATATTTGGATCTAAATAATCTGGAATTCCGTCTCCATCAGAATCATCAATTACACCATCTCCATCTTTATCTAACTCATCTATTGTAAAAACACCATCATTATCATCATCAGGGTCATATAAATTTGGTGCAGCATCTTGATCAGAATCNTCATTTAGTGGGTCTCCATCTAGATCAATGTCCTCTAAATATGAATCTAGTCCATCAGAATCGTGATCAGCGGTTGAAAGAGTATAGAAATTAACAGAAAAAATTAAAGGTGANTATGCAGGAATGCCTCCAATTGAATTATTGAAGTACCCCAGAGCAGAAGGAATAAAAAATATACCTTGACCATAATTACTAAAATTATATGTACCATTTGGATTAATTTCATAAGTACCGGACTTTAAATTAGTCATTCCCATCCTAAAACCCTTAACAACTTTTGCAAGATCAAACCAAATTGGAACATCTCTTTGATCAAATACAAAGCCATTTATAAGACTACCCTTGTAACTAACGAATGTTGAGTCAACATTTTTAGGACTTAAACCTTCTCCCTCTCTAACTGTTAGATAATAAAGCTTTTGAGGTATATCTAAACCATCTTGTTTTACTGAAATTTCCATTTCTGATACATAATCAATTAGTGGATTTTTATCACTGTTAGATCCTTCTAAAGAATCAATTTTAATTGAAATAGANTAATCATTNGGTGATAAATTAAAATCATCATAATTATAAAAATGTGTTTCTAAAAAAGTTTTTAGAATAGTATCATCAACGATTGCTTGTTCAGATGCATCACGAATTGCTAATGGATCATCATCAGAGGATTCNTCATCATTATCTTTACAACCAAAAAGAANNAAAAAAAGAAATATTTTNAAGAANAANAAATTATAACCTTTCATTTGTTTAATTAATTTGCANCATATTAAACTTATTTTTATTNAAATNTTTTAACAAAANAGTATGAGANTCGACCAATTATTNTGGCATCTAAGATATTATAAATCTAGATCTTTAGCAACTACTGCTTGTAAAAAAGGTCANGTTAAAGTCAATNAACAAATTGNNAAACCATCTAAGGNNATTATTNCAACNGATATAGTGAAAGTTAGAAAAAANCANGTNANTTNTANGTTTAAAATTTTAGATNTCCCAAAAAAAAGAGTNANTGCAAAATTAGTAAATATNTACANAGATGATCAAACCGNTGATGATCATTTAAATTCNAANGANTTTATGANATTAAATAAAANANCAAAAAGAATTAAGGGNAAAGGNAGNCCNACTAAAAAAGAAAGAAGAAAATTAGACNATNTAAATAANTGATTATTTNTTAAATTTATGATTAAATGAACAAAAAAAAGATTTTAGATTCAAAAACAATTAAACATGCTACTTTAAGAATAGCATATCAAATTTTTGAATCTAATATGGATGAAAATGATATTTATTTAGTAGGTATTTCAGGAAACGGTAATGAATTTAGTAAGCGTATAGGATCTGAATTAAAAAAAATTTCTCCAATCACAATTCATCAAATAGAGCTAAAAATAGATAAAAAAAATCCTAGAGATTTAGTTGACATATCCACTGATCTAAATAAAATAAAAAATAAATCTATTATTATTATTGATGATGTTTTGAATAGTGGAAGTACTTTATTGTATTCCGTAAATAAATTTCTAGGTATACCTCTAAAAAAAATTCAAACTGTCGTATTAGTTAATAGAAATCATAAAAGTTACCCTATAAAAGCAGATTTTAAAGGTATATCTTTATCAACATCAATAAAAGAACATGTAAGTGTGGAATTAAAAAATTCCAAAACTGAAGGTGTTTACTTAAGCTAAAATTTCTTTAACTTCATTAACAAGGGAGTTTAAAGACTTATTATTGGTGATCAAAACACTTTTAGCTTTATTATAATATATACTTCTTTCAAATAAGTGTTTACCAACAAATTCTTTTAATAAATTCTTTGATTCAATTGACTTAATAATAGGTCTTTTATTTTTTTCAATAAATAACCTATCTGTCAAAATATTAATATCTGTCTTTAAATAAAACGTATGAATTTTTTCATTTTTATTCAACAGCTCTATTGTATTAAAATAACATGGTGTGCCTCCACCTAAAGAAATAATCGATCTATTTGAATTTCTTATAATTTTGAACAAAATTTTATATTCTATCTGTCTAAAATATAATTCACCTTTTGTTTGAAAAATTTTTTCAATTGAATTATTTTCAAATGAAACTATTTCCTCATCAAGATCTATGAAAGGTAATTGATAATGCTCTGAAAGTTTTTTACCAAGAGTTGTTTTTCCACAACCCATATATCCAATCATGACAATTATTTTTTTCAAAATTTTACGTTTATAAAGCTCAAATTTAAAACAAAATAAAATTGAATAATAGATTTATAGACAGTATATTTGCGAGCAAATTTAGACTTGATAGCTCAGCTGGTAGAGCATCTCCCTTTTAAGGAGAGGGTCCTGGGTTCGAACCCCAGTCAAGTCACACTGCGCACGTGGCGGAATTGGTAGACGCGCTAGGTTGAGGGCCTAGTAGGAGTTAATCCTGTGGAAGTTCGACTCTTCTCGTGCGCACAGAAATACGTCAATTACATATCAAATGTAACTTTTTAGTTTTTTGTAATTTTACAAATTGTTGGGTTTTATTTCATATATTAAATACTCATATGAAAAAAATTTTTGATTCAATATCTGAAGATCTAAGTAAGGTTGTTACAGAAAAATATAGCACTTCTTTTTCAATAGCAACAAAACTTATTGATAACTCAATAAGACAAGATATTTACAATGTTTATGGATTTGTCAGGATAGCAGATGAAATTGTTGATAGTTTTCATCAATACCCAAAAAAGGAAATTCTTGACAGTCTTGAAGAAGATGTTTATATAGCAATAAATCGTAAAATAAGTATAAATCCAATACTAAATTCATTTCAAAAAACTGTAAATAAATATAAAATTGACATAAAATTAATTGAGGCTTTTTTAAGGAGTATGAGATGGGATTTGAATAAAAAATCCTACAGTAATAAAAATGATTATGAAGAATATATTTATGGATCTGCTGATTCTGTGGGTCTTATGTGTCTCAAAATCTTTGTTAAAGGAGATGATATTTTATATAAAGATTTAAAAAAATATGCTATGGCACTTGGTTCTGCCTTTCAAAAAGTTAATTTTTTAAGAGATATAAATACAGATTTTGAAACATTAAATAGAACTTATTTTCCTGGAGTTGACGTTAATAAATTTGATGAAAAATCTAAAAAAAATATTATTGAGGAAATAGAAGATGATTTTAATATAGCTTTAAAGGGTATTGTTTTACTTCCAAATGAAGCTCGTTTTGGCGTTTACACGGCATACAAATATTATATGAAACTACTTGAAAAGCTAAAAAAAACACCTTCATTAAAAATAAAGGAGGCAAGAATTAGAGTTCCAAATTATCAAAAAGCTTATATTTTAATAAATTGCTATCTTAAGTATAATTTAAATCTTTTATAGAAGAGATGGAAAAAATTTTATTCATTCTTGTTTTAATATTAACTTTTATTTTTATGGAATTTATGGCTTGGTTTAGTCATAAATATATTATGCATGGATTTCTTTGGGTGTTACATAAAGATCATCATAAAAAAGATCATAATTCTTGGTTTGAAAGAAATGATCTATTTTTTATTTTTTATGCAGTAGTTAGCTTTATTAATGTATATGCTTGGGGAGAACATTCATTCTGGGCTGGACTCCCAATAGGAATTGGGATTTTTGTTTATGGATTTTCATACTTCATGGTTCATGACATATTTATCCATCAAAGATTTAAAATATTCAGAACCTCTAATAACAGATACGCAAGAGGTTTAAGAAGAGCTCATAAAATACATCACAAAAATTTAAACAAAGATGGTGGTGAATGTTTTGGAATGCTTTGGGTTCCAATGAAATATTTTAAATAGATCATTCTTTAAGCCAGTTATAACTTAAACTACATGACCCATAGCTTTCATTAATGTTTATAAATGTAGAATTGATTTTTTCAGTCATCCATTTCTTTACTGCATTTAGTTTTTTCCTTTTCAATGCTAATTCTTTTATTTTAATGTAATCTTTTGAATAATCAGCTACATGTTCATCAAATCTGTTACTTACCTTTAGTATCTTGTACTTTTTTCTTCCAGATCTATCTTCATCAATTAATGGAACAGAAATTTGATTATCCTCCAAGTATCTAATTTGATTATAAAGTACAGGGTCAATTTTTGTGAGTTCAAACCTATTATCACCTGTAACGGGGTTTATTAATACTCCTCCATTAAATTTTGTTTCTTTTTCTGAGGAAAAATATAAAGCAGCATCACTGAATGTTATTTCTTCATCAATTACTCTTTTTCGAATTGTATCTAAGATTTTTTTTGATTTTGATAACTCTTCCTCATCTATTTTGGGACTCAATAAGATATGTCTGATATCAACTTCCTGTCCTCTAATTTTGTCAACTTTTATTATGTGCCAACCAAATTCACTTTTAAAAGGTTCGGAAATTTCACCCTCTGGTAAACTAAAAGCTACATCTCTAAATTCTTTCACCATTCTTGGCTTTTTTCTGACAAGTGTATATTTACCTCCAGTGGCTCTTGATCCGGGATCTTGAGAATATAATATAGCTTTAGAGGCAAAACTCGATCCTCCCTCTAAAATATCTGATTTAAACGACTTTAATTGATTAATTATTCTATCCTTTTCTTTAGTGGATACTTCAGGAGCTAAAACAATTTGAGAAATTTCTAATTCAGTTCCAAAAACAGGTAAATCGTTTTTAGGAATAGAATTAAAAAACTCCCTAACTTCCTCTGGGGTTATTGTTGTCTTATCTATAATTTCATTTTGCATTAATGATGATAATTTTTGAATTTTATTAATTTCAAATAATTCATCTCTAAAACTTAGTTCTGTTGGTTTGTTATAGAATTCTAAAACCTTTTCAATACTTCCTAATTGTTCAATAAAATAATCAATACTTTGCCCCACATAATCGTATATTTCTTGGTCACTAATTTCTAAACTATCTTGAACTGCGTGATGGGCATACAATTTATCTTCCATTAATTTTGATAACAATTCACATCTTGTAACACCTTTTGTACTTATTCCTTGTGATTTCATATCAACGTACATTCTATCAATATCTGAGTCAAGTATAACATAATCTCCAACAACTGAAGCAACACCATCAACCTTTATCTTT
>PAHL01000005.1 GCA_002711185.1 Flavobacteriaceae bacterium | reverse complement strand
ATATCTATCAATTAATTCAGGACAAACTTGGAGTAAATTAAATGGAATCCCGAATATGGGTATAAGAGATTTAGTTATTCAAAAAGACGAGGTAGATCTTGTAGCGGCATCCTTTGGAAGAGGGTTCTATGTATTAGATGATTATCGTGCTCTAAGGGAAATGACAGAAGAAAATTTAAAAAAGGAGGCTAAATTATATACTCCAAGACCTGCTAAATGGTATATACCAAAAAGTAAAACTGGAAACACTGGATCAGATTATTATTTTGCTGAAAACCCAACTTTTGGAGCCGTGTTTACATATCATCTTAATGGAGATTTTAACACAATTAAACAGAAAAGACAGCTTGCTGAAAGTAAATTAAATAAGATTCGAGCTAACATTCCTTTTCCTGGTTGGGATGCATTGGATGATGAAAAAAATGAGTCAAGACAAATGATTTGGTTAAACATTAAGGATTCTGAAGGCAATGTAATTAGTAATACTAAAAAAACCGCAAGAAGTGGTTCAGGAAGAATTGCATGGAATCTTCGTTACTCCAGTTCAAATTCGATTGATCCTGACAGAATATCAAGCAGAAGGGTATATGGCGCTTATGTTAGGCCTGGAGATTATAACGCATCTATTTACCTAGAAAACAATGGTTCCTATAAATTATTAGATGGACCTGTAAATTTTCAAGTCAAATCAATTTATGATGGTGTTTTAAAGGGCACTGATTTTAAAACTTATGATTCCTACAGAAAAAAATTACTAGTTTTTGAAAAAGAGTATAGTTCATTAATTAAAATTATGGACGAAAACTCAAAACTTATAGATGCATATAAAAAAGCGGCTGAAAGATCACTGAGTGAACCAGGTAAAATGTCTAATGAATTATTTGCTGCTCATAATACTCAATTGGAAATTGAGAAAAAAATGAATGGAAATTCTTCTAGATCAGAAATAGGGGAAAATAATCCTCCTTCAATTAGGACTCATTACAGGAACGCATATTCTGGTGTAAGAACTACTTATGGTCCAACTGGATCCCATGAAAGAAGTTTAAATATTGCTATTCAAATGGCCGAAAAAATTAAGGTAATGATTATGAAAATGAAAAATGAAACACTACCATTAATTAAAGCAAATTTAGAATCTATTAATGCACCCGATGTGTTAACAGATTAATATATTATTTAGCCCCAGAGAAATTTGGGGCTTTTTTCTACAATAATATTTCTTTTAGGGACTCAATAATTTTTTTTGGTATAGAAACAGATTTATTATTACTTCTATTAACAAAAACATGAATAAATTCTCCATAAGCAGATACCTTGTCTTCATCTTCCTTAAATATTCCTATACCATAGGTTACTGAACTATTTCCAATTTTCTTTACGACTAATCCAGCCTCAATTTTTTCTGGATGAGAAATTGGATTTAAATAGTCACAACTTGAGTGAACAACAAAACCTAAAACCAATCCTTTTTTAATATCTAATTTTCCTTTATCAATTAGATATTGATTTACTGTAGTGTCAAAATAAGAATAGTAGTTAACATTATTTATATGACCATAGATGTCATTGTCCATCCAACGGGTCACTATTGGATAAAAATACTTGTAATCTGATTTATTTATGAGTTTTATTTTATTCATTTATTTTTATTTAATATTTCCAAAACACATATATTTTATTTCAAGATAATCTTCTATACCGTATTTTGAACCCTCTCTTCCTTGCCCTGAGGATTTGATCCCACCAAAAGGAGCAACCTCTGTTGAAATCAGTCCTTCATTTATTCCAACCATACCATATTGAAGTTTTTCAGCAATATTCCAACATCTATTAATGTCTTTTGAATAAAAATAGGATGCTAAACCATAAATAGTATCATTAGCTATATCAATTGCCTCCTTATCTGAAGAAAACTTAAAAATAGGAGCCACTGGTCCAAATATTTCTTCTTTGGCTAATTTCATCTCTAAATTTACATTACCAATAATTGTTGGTTCAAAGAAATATTTATCAATTGAATTTCCCCCAGTAATTAATTTTCCTCCATTTTTTAAAGCATCTTTAACAAAAGACTCGGTTTTTTTAATTGCTTCTTGAGAAATTAAAGGACCTATATTGACATTCTTATCCATTCCGTCACCCATTTTAAGCTCTGAAACTGCCAATAAAAATTTTGAAGTAAATTCATCGTAAACCTTATTATGAACGATGAACCGATTAACGCAAATACATGTTTGACCCGAATTTCTAAATTTAGATAAAATAGCACCCTCTACAGCTTTTTCAATATCCGCATCTTCGAAAACGATAAATGGAGCATTTCCTCCTAGTTCAAGACTTAATTTTTTTAGTGTTTTCGAACTTTGAGACATTAAGAGTTTTCCAATCTCGGTAGATCCTGTAAAGGATATTTTTTTAACTAGATTATTATCACATAAAGCTTTACCTATTCCAGCTGAGTCTGTTCCTACAATTAAATTAAAAACCCCCTTAGGAAAACCAGCTTTATCAGCAAGATGAGCTAATGCAATTGCAGTAAGTGGAGTTTCATCTGCTGGTTTTATAATGATTGTACATCCCACTGCGAGGGCAGGAGCAACCTTTCTAGTTATCATAGCTAAAGGAAAATTCCAAGGAGTAATTGCAGCAACCACACCAATTGGTTGTTTAATTACTATAACTCTTTGGCTTTTTGTATGGGATGGAATAACATCCCCATATGCTCTTTTACCTTCTTCAGCAAACCATTTAACAAAGGAAGCACCATATGCAACCTCTCCTTTACTTTCATTTATTGGTTTACCGGATTCTAAAGTCATTATTTCTGCCAGACTTTCTGTGCATTCTAATATTAGATCATTCCATTTTTCAAGTATTTTAGACCTTTCTTTGGCCGTGTATTTACTCCAATTATTAGACGCTTTATTGGCAGATTTAATTGCTTTTTTGGTNATTTTAATACCACCATCGNANACAGAGGCAATAGTTTTTCCATTAGCAGGGTTAGTAACTTNAAAAGTNTTTTTTCCATCAGTAGNCCAATTTCCATCAACATANGATTTTCGAAAAATTAAATTTTTATTCATGGNTAATTAACTAGCNTTATATTTGCTCATTAAGATAATCAAATATAAAAAATTGTTAGTTTATTAATTTTTGTTTTGGNCTGTCTTTACCAGATTTTATTTTCTAAAATAAATACAAGAGATATTCCGGCAGCNGCTCCTGANANAAAAANATTCCAGTCACGATGTTTTACTTTAAATTTATTTAAAAAAACATAAGCTACACTGACTATGAAGAAAACAACAATAATTTGTCCAAGTTCAATACCAATATTAAATCCTAATAATGGTAGAGTAACAGATGATGAGTCCATTAACAGTGCCTTAAAATAATTAGAAAAACCCATTCCATGTATAAAACCAAAAAATAAAGCCATTACATAATTTTTATTCATCTTAGATTTTTCTGTAGAATTTGAAACAATCACATTGTTTAATGCAGTTAAAAAAATAGTAACAGGTATTAAAAATTCTATAATNTTAGATTGAATTATTAATATGTCTAAAGAAGATAAGACCAAGGTTACACTATGACCAATAGTAAATGCTGTNACCAAAATAAGTATACTTTTCCATTGCTGAATTCTATATATAGCACACAATGCTACTAGAAAGAGCATGTGGTCATAGCCAGCAAAATCTGAAATATGGTCAAAACCTAACTTAATATAAAAACTAAGAGAATTCATATTAAAATTTTAATTGGTGAATAGATTTTTTTTTGTCTAGCATCAAACTTTTTGATTTTTCATCAATATGAATATAAACGATATTGTTTTGGTCAAAAAACAGGTCAGTGAAAACAGCATTTTTAATTTCAAGAGATTGTAATGGGGAAGTTTGTATATATTCAAAGTTTAACCATAGAGCTGTATTGTCTCCTTCTCCTTTTAGATTTTTGTTTTTAATTTCAAGTTCAAGTATTTTACTATTTACTTTTATNTAAAAAAACTGGTTTAAATAATTTAGTAGTAATCGATTTGCATGTTTTGATTCATTTGTTTGACAAAAAGCTAGATCTTTACTGTAGGGATCAAATACTATGGCTTCATTTACATCAGTTAGAAACAGCTTAAGATTTACAGATATGAGTTTTTTTTCAGATGAATACTCAATTTCACATAACGATAATTTTAATGGATGAGCATTTGCTTGGATAGTCGTGTACAAAAAAATTATTAATAATAACAATCGAGACGCAATCATATAATATGGAATTATTAAATTTCTTCAGTCTGAATCTTTTCAGCAATAGCTTGAACTTCTTTGAAGACTCGAATTAGATTACCACCCCAAATTTTTTCAATCTGGTCTTCTGAATAACCCCTTCTCACAAGTTCAATTGTGATGTTCATAACTTCACTAGCATCAAAAACTCCTTCAATTCCACCTCCTCCATCAAAATCACAACCAATCCCTACATGATCAATTCCAGCAACATTAACAATATGATCAATATGATCTACAACATTCTTGACATTTGCCATAGGTGCAGGAAACATATCATTTAGCTTTTTTATTGATTCTCGAGCCTCGTTCTGTTCTTCCTCTGTCATTTCAACCACTGGTTTCATAGAAGACCTCAAAGCAGCAATAGCAGAATCTTTCTCCGCATTTGGAGGTACTTCACGTAGATAATTAGATAGCATTGTAAGTTGAACAACTCCGCCATTTTTTGCCATTAACTTTAACATCTCATCAGTCATATTTCGCTCGTGGTTAGTCACTTTTCTTGCATTGGAATGACTAGCAATAATCGGGGCTTTTGAAAGCGCAATAGTGTCATAAAATAAACTATCACTTCCATGAGAAACGTCAACCATAATACCTAAGCGATTCATTTCCTTTACAACTTCATTTCCAAAATCACTTAAACCCTCATGTTCGGGTCCATTTGAGTCAGTAGATGAATCTGCTAAATCGTTATTAGATGAATGAACCAAAGTGATATATCGCACCCCTTTTTTATAATATAAGCTAACATTTGAAAGGTCATTACCAATTGGATAACCATTTTCAATACCAATATAAATAGCACGTTTACCCTCTTTTTCTAGTGAATAAGCGTCTTCAGGATTAAGTGCTAGTCCCACCATATCAGAATTCCTATTTGTAGAAGTTATTACTGAATCAATCATTTGAAGACAGAGATTTTTAGCTCTATTATGACCATCGTCATTTCGAATATCTTGAGCAACAAAAGCTGCAAAAAAAACAGCATCTAATCCTCCTTCAACCATTCTAGGGTAATCTAACTTGGAACCTGTCTCATTTGGATCATGTCTTTCAGACAGATCAAAACCAGGTTGGATCATTCTTAGAGGAGTATCCGCATGAGTGTCAAGAGTTAAAACACGATTGTGAATATCAAGAGCTTTTTCGATTAATTCCTTTTCACTATCTATTTTGCTTAAATCACTAGCACAAGAAAAGATTAATGATAAAATCATGAAGCTGCCAAGATAATTAAGACATAGTTTAAACATATGTTTATTTTTTTAAATTAAAAATACAATAATAACTTAAAANAAAATATCAAAAAAACAATTAAACAGTCTACTTTTTATTAAATATTTGTATTTGTAGCTTATTATTTATAATCTTAAATTACGCTTGTATTNANTTAATAATGATTGATTCAATTTATAAAATTAGAATTGCAACAGTAAAAGATATTGATGTNCTTAAAGTATTTGAGCAAGAAATTATAAAATACGAAAGGCCGTATGCTCCCAATCTGAGAAAAGACCCCATTTTTTATTATGATATTAAAAATCTTATTGAAAGAGTAGATGCTCAAGTTTTAGTAGCTGAATTAAATGATGAAATAATAGGCTGCGGATATGCATTAATTAAAAATTCGCCTTGCTATAAAAAACCAGAAAAGTTCGTTTATCTAGGTTTCATGTATGTTTCCCCAATCAATCGTGGGAAAGGGATTAATGGTTTAATAGTTTCAGAATTAATTAAATGGGCAAAAATTAAAAATATTAAAGAGATTCAGTTGGATGTTTATTCAAAAAATAAAAGTGCACTTAAGGCCTACGAAAAATTGGGTTTTAATCCTGATTTATTAAAAATGAGACTAGGAGATTTTCTTTAATTACCAATTTGATGTAATAAAATAATATACTAATTTTAAATTCTCGATATTGTTTATATTCAACATAACATATAGNTTATAATGAAAGNAAAAAAAATAAATCAAACAGAATATTCATCTAGAAGAAACTTTATCAAAAAAAGTATTGCAGCTTCTTCAATTTTCATAATTCCCAGAAACGTACTTGGTGGCAAAGGTTACATAGCTCCTAGTGATCAGTTAAATTTAGCTGCAATTGGATCAGGAGGAAAAGGTAACAGTGATATAATTAATGCTTCTGTAAATGGAAGAGAGCGAGTAGTATCATTATGTGATGTTGATTTTTCTGGAACTGCATCTAAAACAGTAAAAAAATTCCCAAAAGCAAAACTTTATGCAGATTTCAGGAGGATGCTTGATCAAGAAAAAGATATTGATGCTGTAACTATATCTACCCCAGATCATGTTCATGCCCCAGCAGCAGTTTATGCAATGAATCGCAACATCCATGTTTATGTTCAAAAACCAATAACCCATAATATTAGAGAAGCAAGATTACTAACTGAATTAGCTAGAGAAAAGAAAGTAGTTACTCAAATGGGAAATCAGGGTGGTTCAAATCCACTTCTAAATATGGTTCAAAATTGGATTGATTCAAAAAAAATAGGAAAAATTTCCAAAGTACAAGTCTGGACTAATCGTCCAGTTTGGCCTCAGGGAATACAAATGCCAAAATCCAACGAATCTCTTAAGCCAGAAGCTCTGAATTGGGACCTTTGGCTTGGTCCTGCTAAAGAAAAACCATTTATTCCAAATATGCATCCTTTTAATTGGAGGGGTTGGTGGGAATATGGAACTGGAGCTTTAGGTGATGTTGGGTGTCACTTAATTGATATTCCATATAGAACCCTAGGCTTAAAATACCCTAAGGATGCTGAGTGTAGTGTTGGAAGTGTTTTTACTAAAATGTGGACTCCTGAATATATTCCAGAGGGTTGTCCTCCTTCATCTTTTATTACTCTAAATTTTGATCCTACTGAGAAAAATCCATGTCCTATCGAAATGACATGGAGTGATGGTGGAATTCGTCCTCCACACCCACGAATTATTCCTGCAAACTCAGATATAGGAGGACCTGGAAGTAGGAATGGAGTTTTAATGATTGGTGAAAAAGGGATTATTTCAACTAATATTAATGATAGTGATCCTTTAACCCCAAAATTATTTCTTAATGATGGGACTACAGAATTTGGTCCTGAAATTGAAAATTTTGAATCTGAATACGGTCACCAAAGAAAATGGGTAGATGCATGTAAATCCGGATTTAACAGCAAAGAACACCTTGAGCTTACTTCTTCATTTGATTATGCTGGCCCAATGACTGAGACTGTTCTTATGGGGAATCTTGCAATTAGAAGTTACATGCTGAGAAAAGTAACAACAAAAGGAAGGTCTGATTTTTTTGGTAGAAAAAAATTAATTTGGGACGGAAAGAATATTAAAATAACAAACTTGGAAGAGGCAAATCAATTTGTTGGAAGGGAATACAGAAAAGGTTGGGAAATTTAAAAATATTTAAAATATTTTTTTGTCTTTATAAATTTCACTTCAAAAAAAACCCCAACTAAAGTTGAGGTTAAAATGTGGAGTCGGAGGGATTCGAACCCTCGTCCAAACACGCTATAAAAAAGCGTTCTACAAGCTTAGTTTTTGTTAAATTTTAGACTTGTTGCTAAACAAAAACAATCTACAACAAGCTTAGCATATTATGATTGAAAAAAACGAAAAATGCGTTCGCTTTTCGATGTTGACATTTATGGTGCCTCTAAATTAATCGCCGTCAACAAGGGCTATTATGAGACATCCAGCTTTCTGACCTTGTCAGAACATGGCATTAACCTACTATAATTCAGTTATTTATGCAGCTAGAGCGTAGTTATTTTCGCCATTTAAAATTTGAAACATNATATTNACGAGCTAATATTTCAACGCTCGACTTGCTTACTNATTTATTAAANATGCTGTCAAAACCAGTCGACCCCAATATTTCAATGATCTTTTTNTTTAACTCAAAAAGCTTACAAANATAATTAATATTGAATTTATAGACTNAAACTTANTTAATTNCTNTNCGTANCTNTAGATAANTTATTNAGNAATNATTCAAGNTCNTTTATATTAAGCATGTTGGCTCCNTCACTTTTNGCATTNTTAGGATCAAAATGTGTTTCNATNAAAANNCCATCAACNCCNNNAGCNANTCCAGCCATAGCTAATGTTGATATTGCCTNNGGTNTNCCNCCNGTTANNCCACTTTTTTGATTNGNNTTTTGAAGNGANTGAGTTACATCTAANANTGTNGNTGCAATTTCTNTCATNATTGGAATNCCTCTAAAATCAACAACTAAATCTGNNTATCCAAATTGNGTNCCTCTNTCTGTNATCCATNCNTTATTATTNNCAGAATCNANGACNTTTTGNACNGCAAAACTCATNCTTTCAGGACTCATAAANTGTCCNTTTTTTAANTTNATTATTTTTCCAGTTTTTGCNGCTGAAATAATTAAATCTGTTTGTCTGNNAAGNAAAGCAGGTATTTGNANAATNTCGNCATNTTCTGCTGCNTTTTNGGNATCTTNNTCANTATGAATATCNGTNAAAGTAGGAATATTAAATGAACTACNAATTTTTGATAAAATNTTAAGTGCTTTATCNTCACCAATACCAGTAAAACTNTCAATCCTGCTACGATTNGCTTTTTTGAAACTTCCTTTNAANATNTANGGTATACNAAGCTTATCNGTAATTTTAATAATTTTTTNAGCNATTTTGAATGCCATTTCTTCTCCNTCNATTGCACATGGNCCNGCNATCAGNAAAAACTGTCCAGNATCAATATTTTTTATTTTAGGAACATTATTTATCATTACTAAAATTTAANCAAATGTACAATAATTATANAGCTTAATAAATGATTNAAACAAACTNGACTTTTAACTATTTGCATAANGGAATATATTATATTTGCGAGAATTTATTATAAAATATGCANCAGATAAGAAATATTGCTATTATTGCTCATGTTGANCANGGTAAGNCCACTTTGGTTGATAAAATACTTCANCATTGCNCATTATTTNGAGAAAANGAANAAGTTGGAGATTTAATNTTAGATAGCAANGATNTAGAAAANGAGAGAGGAATAACAATTTTATCAAAAAACGTATCTGTTGAATATAAAAATATAAAAATTAATATAATCGATACTCCAGGCCATGCTGATTTTGGTGGAGAAGTTGAACGTGTTTTAAATATGGCAGACGGTGTCTTACTTCTTGTTGATGCTTTTGAAGGACCAATGCCTCAAACGAGATTTGTTCTTCAAAAAGCTTTAGATCTTCAGCTAAAACCGATCGTTGTGATAAATAAAGTTGATAAAGAGAATTGTACTCCAGATCAAGTTCATGAGGATATTTTTGACTTAATGTATGAACTTGGTGCTGACGAGTGGCAATTGGATTTTCCTGCTGTTTATGGTTCTGCAAAAAATAACTGGATGGGTTCTGATTGGAAGCAACCAAGTAAAAATATTTCACCACTTCTTGATATGGTAATTGAATATGTTCCATCTCCAAAAATACTAGAGGGTTCCACTCAATTATTGATTACTTCTTTGGATTTTTCATCTTTTACAGGGAGAATTGCAATTGGTAGACTACAACGAGGTGTTTTGTCATCAAACATGAATGTTAGTTTAGTCAAAAGAGAAGGTCAAATTGAAAAATCAAAAATCAAAGAATTGTTTGTTTTCGATGGATTAGGAAGAAAAAAAGTTGATAATGTAATTCCAGGTGATTTGTGTGCAATAGTTGGACTTGAAAACTTTGAAATTGGTGATACANTTGCTGATATTGAAAACCCCGAGCCTTTATCTAAAATAAAAATAGATGAACCTACAATGAGTATGTTGTTTACTATAAATGATTCTCCTTTTTTTGGTAAGGACGGAAAGTATGTTACCTCAAGACATATAAAAAATAGATTAGAAAAAGAGCTAGAAAAAAATCTGGCAATGAGATTAGAAACTACTGACTCTGCTGATAAATTTATAGTCTATGGAAGAGGTGTCCTCCACTTATCAATTTTGATTGAAACCATGAGAAGAGAGGGATATGAACTTCAAATTGGTCAACCACAAGTTATAATTAAGGAAATAGATGGTAATAAATGTGAGCCGATAGAAGAATTAACTATTGATCTACCTGAGAATGTTTCTGGAAAGGCAATAGAGATGGTAACAAACCGAAAGGGTGAAATTAAAAGTATGAATCCAAAAGGATCTAGAATGTTATGTAAATTTGAAATTCCTTCCAGGGGTATAATAGGTCTAAGAAATCAATTACTAACAGTAACAGCTGGAGAGGCTATAATGAATCATAGATTTAAAGAATTCCAACCTTACAAAGGTGAGATTCCAAGTAGGATTAATGGATCTTTAATATCTATGGAAAGAGGTTCTGCGATTCCTTACTCTCTTGATAAACTAAAGGAAAGAGGTAGGTTTTTTATTTTTCCAAACGAAGAGGTTTATGCCGGTCAGGTTATTGGTGAAAATACTCGAGGAGATGATATGGTTATTAATGTTACCAAAACAAAAAAGCTTTCAAATGTAAGGGCCGCTGGATCAGATGATAAGGTGAAATTAGCTCCTCCTCTTAAATTTTCGTTAGAGGAGGCTTTGGAATATATTCAAGAAGATGAGTATGTTGAAGTAAGTCCAAAATATATTAGATTACGTAAAACTATACTAGATGAGAAAGATAGAAAGAGAAAACAAAACAATAATTAATTCCTTTTTGTTATTACCTCAAATACTTCACCTTTTTCACATTTAAATATTTTTCCAGGAAACTTTACAATCATATTGTAATCGTGAGTAGCCATCAAGATTGTTATCCCTTTTTCATTTAAATTTTTTAATAGTCCCATTATTGATTCACTTGTTTCAGGATCAAGATTTCCTGTTGGCTCATCTGCAATTATCAATTTAGGATTATTTAATAAAGCTCTTGCAATTGCAACTCTTTGCTGTTCTCCACCGGATAGTTCGAAAGGATATTTTTCTAATGGAGCTTCAATTGATACTAAAGTTAATACTTTATTTATTCTTTCATTAATTTTATTCTTATCTCTCCACCCAGTTGCCTTAAGAACAAAATTCATATTTTCAAAAATAGTCATATCCTGGAGTAGCTTAAAATCCTGAAAAACAATTCCAATTTTTCTTCTTAATAAATGAATATTATTCTTGTTTAAATTATTAATATCGAATCCTACTACATTTCCTTTTCCCTGATCAACAAAAATNTCTCCATACAAAACCTTAATTAAGCTACTTTTCCCACTTCCAGTTTTTCCAATTAAAAAAACAAATTCTCCAGGGTTAACCTCAAACCTTATGTCACTCAAAATAATCTTACTTCTTTGGGATATTGTGACTGAATCTAGATAAACCACTGAGATTTTGATTGATTAATACTTCAAAAGTAACTTTTAACTTTTTTATTTCTAAAAATTGTTGATAAAATATCCCTAAAATTAAAATACTTAGTCATCAATAAGCTTTTTAAAAATGCTAATTTTGAACATGTTTTATATTAGATTATATATTTGTTTTTTTATATTATCTAATGGATTGNATTGCCAAAATTTTCAATTTAATTTAAATGATAGGGCTGAAGTACTTTTTTCAAATAATGCCTATGCCAATACTGTTTCTACTCTGAGATTATCGGAGACTTTTGAACCAAGCTCATATTATTCCAAAAATTATTTAATTCTACTTTCTAAATTAAGAAATAATGAAACTGGAGCTGACAGACAACTCCCATATTATTTGGAGAAAAACCCAATAAGTAAATTGGGAAGCACATTNCCTTTTGANATGGGGAATTTTTACTTTAAAAATAACAAGTATTCATATGCACTGAAATGGTATAGAAATTTAAATGATGACCAATTTATGAATGAATTAAAGGATAAATTTAATTTTAATAAAGGATATTCTCTTTTTCACGTTAAAAGATACAGCGCAGCAAAACCATATTTGGAAAAAGTTAAGAATACTCGCCAGTACGAGTCTGACGCACATTATTATTTAGGCCATATCGCCTATCAAATGGATGATTATATAAATGCCGAGAGTGAATTCAGCCAGTTAGATAATAAATTTTCTTCAAAAAATGATCTTGACTATTTTCAGGTTGATATGAACTTTAAACTTGGAAGGTTTCAACAAGCTATAGATTTAGGAAATAAATTATTAAAAAAATCCAACAAACTGTACGAGTCAGACTTATCCAAGATAGTAGGAGAGAGTCACTTTAATTTAAAAAATTACAAAGAATCATTGCCTTTTTTAGTTGCTTATAAAGGAATTAAAGATAAATGGACTAACGAAGATTTTTACCAGTTAGGTTATGCTTATTATAGTGAAAAAAAATATGATAGTGCAATAGATCAGTTTAATAAAATTATTAATCAATCGAACTCCTTGTCTCAAAATGCTTTCTACCATCTTGGGGATTGTTATTTGAAGGAAGAAAAAAAGATTGAAGCTTTAAGTGCTTTTAAAAAGGCATCAGAAATGAATTTTAATAAAAAAATTAAAGAAGATGCATTACTTCAATATGCTAAGTTAGGTTTTGAAATAGGAAATCCTTTTGAATCTTACACTAATGTATTGATTCGTTTCTTGAATAATTATCCCAAAAACAAATACTCAGAAAAAATAAAATCTTTATTAGTTTTATCATACACAAATGGAGGAGATTACGATTCTGCAATCAAAATACTTAAATCTGCAAATCCTTTTAAAGATGAAGTTACTCTTCAAAAAGTACTCTATCTAAAAGCACTTGAATTATATAGAAATGGATTGTACATTGATGCTCAACCATTTTTATCAAATTCAGTTAAATTAGATAAAAATCTGATTGTTACAGCAAGAAGCTTGCTTTTGAATGGCCAATCTCAATTTGAGTCTAATTCATATGGTGCAGCAAAAAACTCATACGATAAATATTTTCAATACATAAGGAAAAACAACTTAAATCTTGATATAAATTTTTGGTATGAAATAGGCTATGCAGTCTTTAATTTAAATAATTATGATCTGGCAATTCAATATTTTGAGAATAATTTAAAAAAAGAAAATGATTTAAGTTTAGACTATTTGTTAGATACTTATCTCAGGTTAGCAGACAGTTATTTCGCAATTTCAAAATATTGGAAGGCATTAGAAAATTATAATAAAGTTATCAGTCTTTCTGATAAAGATTTGAGTTATGTTCTATTTCAAAAGGCTTTATCTTATGGTTTTCTAGAGAAATATGATTTAAAAATCAATATTTTAATTGATTTAACTACTTCAGAACAAAATAATTTAATGGTTGATAGATCATTATTTGAGCTCGCAAAAACACATACATACTTAAAGAATTACGATGATGCCTTAAACTCTTATGATAAATTATTAAATAAATATCCGAAGAGTATTTTCTCCGGTAGAAGCTATTTAAATAAAGGACTTATTTTATATAACGATGATCAATTATTGGAGGCTAAATTAATTTTAGAAAAAACAGTAAAAATTTTTAAAGGTGACCAAGTTACCAATCAAGCTTTAAATACTTTAAAGGAAATATCAATTGAGACTGGAAAGGTTGATGTTTTTTCTGAGTGGTTAAAAAAAGAACAAATCAACTCTTTTTCAGAATCTGAAATATCTAATTCAGCCTTTGAGTCAATAGAAAAATACTTTTTTGAAAAAAAGAATAAACAAGCTCAAAAACAAATTCAAGATTTCTTACTAAGATATCCTAATCATTCAAAAACAACATTGTTAAAGTACTATTTAGCAGATATAAATTTTCAAGATAAACAATGGAATAATGCTTTTCAGTTATATGAGCAAATAATGAATCTTCCATTTAATGAATATTCTGAAAAGTCAATAGTTAATGCCATTTTATCGTTGCAAAATTTGAATCAAAGTCTAAACACTGAATCATTGTTAGTTAAGCTCAAAAAAATAACTGTTCATGAAGAAAATATAAACTTTGCTAACACTAATCTTATGGCTCTTTATTTTTCAAAAGGAGATTTTTTTAAAGCAAGAGATATTTCCAATGAAATATTAAATCAAAAATATATTGATTCAAATATTTATCAAGATGCAATAGAGGTTTTCGCTCGTTCATCAATTTATTTGAAAGACTCCTTGGCAGCTTATGAAAAATTTAAGTTACTCGAGGATTCTCCAAAATCTATACTAGCTGCTGAGGCAAATTATTATAAAGCATATCAATTTTTCATGAAAGGTGAATATGAAAAATCTAATGAGGTTATTGCTAATATTTCTAATAAGTACGGTAATTCAGGAATATGGAGTGCAAAAAGTATTTTACTTATGGCTAAAAACTTCATAGAACTTGATGATAGTTTTCAATCCTCTTATATTTTAGAAAATCTAATTGAAAATTTCAAAGAATTCCCTAATATAAAATCAATTGCAGAGGATCTATTGATTGAAGTAAATAGAAAAATATCTGAAAAAAATTCATCATTCGAAATAAAAAAAAATATTAATGAATAAGAATTTTGTATTTATTTTTTTCTTTTTGATTAATATCTATTGTCAAGAAAATCAGACAAATATTACTACTCAGGAATTGACCGTTACTAAATCATATTCCCCTATGCTTACAAACAAGAATAAAATTCGTTCAAGAGTATCCGGTAGTTTTATGGATCTTTCTTCCAATTCTTCTATAACTTATGATTTNCTCCANATCCCCGTTATATCNACCTTCAGTCCAAANAAAGCTAGTCCTTTAAAATTGCAGCGAAATATTTCAAAAAATTCTAGCTTTAATAATCATCTTGACTTTGGTTTTGGTAATAGAAACCAATTATATTTAGATTTAAGCAATAGCTTCAGGTTAGACAAGCTACAAAGTTTTAATATTGATATAGTTAGTTCTAATTATGGTNATGTGAGCTCATCCCTTGTAGAAAGTGATGAATCTTTATTTGCATTTGCTTTAAATCATTTATACTCTTCAAATAAAAATGAGATAAATCATACTTTTTATGTAAGATCTTCTACTAATAATTATTATGGGATTTATTCAGAATCTGAAATATTAAACGATCCTGTTCTTTTAAATAAAATAGATACAAGACAAAATAGAACGGAAATTAATTTTTTATCTAANTGGAAATTTTATAATAGATNTATTAAAACTGCCTCATTAAATTTTAATTCAAATTTTGATTCCTTTGATTCNAATGANCAAATTATAGAAATAAANGCNGATATATTGTTATCGTTTTTAAATACAANTTTTTTGATAATACCAAAATTTGATNTGGTAAATTCNTTTTTTTCNCAGGGNTATCAAAACAGAAATTCAATTCAATCAAATTATTCAAAATTTGAAACTCTTATTCAGCTTAGCAATATTCAATATAAATTTAAATACCAAATTGGAGGAAAAATTAATTATATTACAAATATTCAGGACAATTCCACACCTAAAATATCTTTCAACCCTGAAATTCTGCTATCTTATGGACAAAACGGTTCGAAATTTCAGCCATATTTGACAATTTCTGGGGGTGTTAATCTAAATAGTTATAAGACGTCCTCATACTTAAATCCTTTTGTAGCGCCAACATTAAATTTAATTCCAACACAAAGTTTATATGATGGTAGATTTGGATTCAAATCTTCACTAACTTCAAAAATTGATTTTATTTTTGGAACTCATTTTAATAGTCAAAAAAATGCTTTTTTTTTCAAACGGTATGCTTACGACAATTCAGTTATAAATAATGGGTACAGATTAGCAAATTCCTATGGTTTAGTATATGATGACATAAATAAGTTTGGTTTTTATTCAGAATTAATATTTCTTCAAAATGATGAAAATTCATTTAAATTATCATTTATCAATTATGATTATGATCAAAAGAAAATTTCAACCCCGTGGAATTTACCTGATTTTGTAGGTTCAATTGATCTAAATATTAGGCTTAAGAATAAGTTTAATATAAAAATTGATGCAAAATTATTAGGGCAAAGACCATCAGCGTATAAAAATGTTTTTTTGAATCAGAATATTCAAACAAGCCCCACAACTATCAAAAATTTATCAACATTAACCCAAATAAAAACAGAGTTTAATTATCGTTTAGCACAAAAACTACAGATATACACAAGGATGCAGTTTAATTTTGGAAAAGATATTAATCAATGGGATTATTTTAGACTTAATGAAAATTTATTTATCGGAGGTATCAGGTACAGTTTTGATTTAACTTTTTAAACAAAAATTTTATGGCTCCAAGTATTTAATTTAAATTTGACAACTAGGTTTTTTATTATATACATGAAAAAATATTTATTAATTTTTTTTTCTTTTCTATTAGTTTCTTGTGGTCAAAAGGTTGATTTATTAGTTTATAATGCTAAAATATATACTGCTAATGAAACCTTTGATGAAGCAACATCTTTTGTAGTAAAAGATGGAGTTTTTTTAGACGTAGGTTCAGAAGGTGAAGATTTAAATGATAAATATAATCCTGTTAATGTTGTTGATGCTCACGGTTTAACTATTATTCCTGGTTTAATTGATGCTCATTGTCATTTTCTTCAATATGGTTTGGAGAATCAGCAACTTAATCTCAGGGGAACAAAAAGTTTTAATGAAATTTTGAACAAAGTTATTTCTTATCATAAAGAAAATAAGCCCAAAGTNATTTATGGAAGATATTGGGACCAAAACGATTGGAAAGTAANTGAGTTTCCTGATAANAAGAAATTAGACTCNNTTTTTCCNGAAATTCCAGTGGTTTTAGAGCGTATAGATGGTCATGCTNTATTGGTAAATCAAAAAGCGTTAGATATTGCTGGAATTGATNTTAATACAAATTTACCTGGAGGAACAATNATGANGAAAGATGGACGTCTAACAGGTATATTAATTGANAGCNCCAANAAATTTGATAATTNAATCACTNCCNAGNCCTACAAATACNGATAAGGTTAAGGCTTTAATTGCAGCACAGAATAAATGTTTTGAATATGGATTAACCACTGTTGATGATGCAGGTCTTTCCAAAAATGATATTTTGCTAATAGACAGCTTACAGCAATCTAAGATTATCGATATGAGGATATATGCTATGATATCAAATAATAAGGATGACGTTAATTATTTTATAAAAAAAGGTGTTTACAAAACTGAGAAATTAAATGTGAGATCCGTAAAAGTTTATGCTGATGGTGCTCTAGGTTCTAGAGGGGCTGTTTTAAAAGAACCCTACAGTGATGATGTTAAGAATAAAGGAAAGTACATAACATCATTTGAATCAATTGATAGTTTAGCTTTAAAATTATCATTGACAGACTTTCAGATGAACACACATGCAATTGGTGATGCAGCAAATCACACTGTCTTGAAGATTTACAATAAAGTTTTAAAAAATAAGACAGATCCAAGATGGAGAGTAGAGCATTCTCAAATAATTTCACCTGAAGATTTTCAGTTATTTAANTCNAAAATTATTCCATCNATTCAACCTACTCATGCNACAAGTGANATGTATTGGGCAGATGAGCGTTTAGGTCANAAAAGACTCAAGGACGGGGGTTATGCTTANAAGAAACTTTTGGATTGGTCAGGAACAGTTGCTTTAGGAACTGATTTCCCTGTAGAAAAAATCAACCCTTTTCATACCTTTTATTCTGCTGTAGCAAGAAAAGACTTGTTGGGTTATCCGGTTTCTGGTTTTCAAAAAGAAAACTCTTTATCAAGGTATGAAGCACTTATGGGTATGACTTCATGGGCAGCCCATGCTAATTTCGAGGAAAAAGAAAAAGGGAGTATTGAAATTGGAAAATTTGCTGATTTTGTGATTTTAGANAGAGATATTATGAAGGTTGATGAGAAAGATATTCCCTCCACTAAAGTTGTTGCTACTATCCTTGATGGCCAAATTGTTTATAGTAATCGTTTTTAATTTAAAATTTTTATTTTTCATTCATATAAACTTTAAAAAATTTAATTTTTTTAATAATATAATTTAAAATAGTTTAGTTTTTTAATCAAATTTATATATAAGGTTTATTTTATTATATATTTAGTTATTTTTGAATGAAATTATTTGAATATGTGTGGAATTGTTTGTGCTTTTGATCTAAAATCTTCATCATCTAAGTTAAGACCTCAAATTTTAGAAATGTCCAAGAAGATTAGACATAGGGGTCCTGATTGGAGTGGAGTTTACTCAGATAAAAATTCAATTATTGCTCATGAACGACTAGCTATTGTTGATCCTACATCAGGACAGCAGCCGTTGTTGAGTGATGATGGATCTTTAATTTTAGCTGTTAATGGTGAAATATACAATCATAAAGAATTAAGACATAATCATGTTAGTGATTATAAATTTAAAACCAAGTCCGATTGTGAGGTTATTATNCCTTTATTTAAAGAAATGGGGTCTGATTTTATAAATCATTTAAATGGAATTTTTGCTTTTGCATTATACAACAATAAAACAAATGATTACTTGATTGCGAGAGATCATATGGGAATAATACCNTTATATATGGGGTGGGATAAAGATGGAACTTTTTATGTAGCATCTGAGCTTAAATCTCTTGAGGGTATATGTGGAAAAATNGANCTTTTTCCCCCAGGACATTATTTAACTAATAGTGATAAAGAACCAGTTAAATGGTACGCTAGAGAGTGGTCTAAATATGAAAAAATCAAAAATAATCAAACTTCAATTGAAGATCTTCACGATGCCTTATCGGATGCCGTTCACAGACAACTAATGAGTGATGTTCCTTATGGAGTTCTACTTTCTGGAGGATTAGACTCATCAATTACATCTGCTTTAGCTAAGAAATTTTCATCAAAAAGAATTGAATCTAATGATAAAAAAAACGCATGGTGGCCCCAATTACACTCATTCTCTGTGGGACTTGAGGGATCACCAGACTTAAAAGCTGCAAAACTCGTAGCTGATCACATTGGAACTATTCATCATGAGGTAAAGTTCACTATTCAAGAGGGTCTTGATGCCATTAGAGAAGTAATCTATCACTTAGAAACATATGATGTTACGACTATAAGAGCTTCAACTCCGATGTTTTTGATGGCAAGAGCTATTAAGTCTTTGGGAATAAAAATGGTGCTTTCTGGAGAAGGAGCTGATGAACTCTTTGGAGGATATTTATATTTTCATAAAGCTCCATCACCAAGAGATTTTCATGATGAGACCGTAAGAAAACTTAATAAACTTCATCAATACGATTGTTTGAGAGCNAATAAATCATTAGCTGCATGGGGTATTGAAGGAAGGGTGCCTTTTTTAGATAAAGAGTTTATAGATGTAGCAATGAGATTAAATCCTAAAGATAAAATGATAACACCTGAAAGGATGGAAAAATGGGTATTAAGAAAAGCTTTTGAATCATATTTACCCGAATCTATTGTATGGAGACAAAAAGAGCAATTTTCTGATGGTGTAGGATATAGTTGGATAGACACACTGAAAAAAACTGTTGAAGAAAATATTTCTAATAATATGATTAAAAATGCTCATTTCAGATTTCCAGCTCAAACACCTCGAAATAAGGAAGAATTTTATTACCGAGAAATATTTGAAGATCATTTTCCAAGTGACGGAGCTGCTTTAAGTGTTCCATCTGTTCCTTCAGTTGCGTGCAGTACTCCAGTCGCTCTAGAATGGGACGAGACATTTAAGAATCGGAATGATCCTAGCGGGAGAGCAGTTTCAAATGTTCACGACCAAGGTTATTGATTTCTTAATTTTCATTATTGATAATTGTTGATAACTCCTATTTAGTTTGACTTGTTAACCCCAATAATGGCTTACCTTTTTCGTATATTTATTTGATATAAATACTCCTAAAAAAAAGCTCTTATAATTATGACTGAGCCAAAAAAAAACCAAAAATATTCTGCAGATAGTATTCAGGCCCTTGAGGGTATGGAACATGTAAGAAAAAGACCATCAATGTATATTGGAGATGTCGGCTTAAGGGGTCTCCATCATTTAGTTTATGAGGTTGTTGACAATTCTATTGATGAGGCTTTAGCAGGACATTGCGACACAATTTCCGTTACCATAAACGAGGATAATTCT
This sequence comes from Flavobacteriaceae bacterium, assembly GCA_002711185.1. Lineage (GTDB taxonomy): Bacteria > Bacteroidota > Bacteroidia > Flavobacteriales > Flavobacteriaceae > Marivariicella. The sequence goes on along the minus strand of PAHL01000005.1, from coordinate 25,731 downwards.
ATAACAACTGAAGATAATGGAAGAGGTATTCCAGTTGGACTCCACAAAAAAGAAGGAGTTTCTGCTTTAGAGGTTGTAATGACAAAGATAGGAGCAGGGGGCAAGTTTGATAAAGATTCCTATAAAGTATCAGGTGGTTTGCATGGCGTAGGGGTTTCGTGTGTAAATGCATTATCTTCATCATTAAAAGCAACTGTNTTTAGAGATGGAAAAGTCTGGGAACAGGATTATGAACGTGGAAAACCGCTATCCCCAGTGAAAGAGGTTGGATCCTCAAAAAAAAGAGGGACTTTAGTTACTTTTAAACCAGATANAGAGATTTTTAATCAAACAATTGAATATAATTATGAAACACTATCTCAAAGATTAAGAGAGTTATCATTTTTAAATAAAGGTATTTCTTTATCAATTAAGGATCATAGACAAAAAGATAGTAGCGGAGAATATCTAGGTGAAACCTTTTACTCTAAGGATGGTTTAAAGGAGTTTATTAAATTCTTAGATGAACATAGAGAGCCAATTGTGGAAAATGTTATTTCTATTGAAGGAGAAAAGCATGATATCCCCGTTGAGGTAGCTATGATTTACAATACATCATATTCTGAAAATCTTCATTCCTATGTCAATAACATTAATACTCATGAAGGGGGTACACATTTATCAGGATTTAGAAGAGGTCTCACATCTACATTAAAAAAATATGCAGATTCCTCTGGATTACTTGATAAACTTAAATTTGAAATATCTGGAGATGATTTTAGAGAAGGATTAACTGCAATTGTATCTGTAAAGGTTGCTGAACCCCAATTTGAAGGACAGACAAAAACAAAGTTAGGCAACAGAGAGGTTTCATCTGCTGTTTCTCAGGCTGTTTCAGAAATGTTAGAAAACTATTTAGAAGAGCACCCTAATGATGCTAAAATCATTGTTCAAAAAGTAATTCTAGCTGCTCAAGCCAGACATGCGGCCAGGAAGGCAAGAGAAATGGTTCAAAGAAAGTCTGTTATGAGTGGTGGTGGTTTACCAGGAAAACTATCCGATTGCTCTGAACAAGACCCTTCATTGTGCGAAGTTTTTCTTGTTGAGGGTGATTCTGCTGGCGGTACAGCAAAACAAGGAAGAGACAGAAATTTTCAAGCTATTCTTCCCTTGAGAGGGAAAATATTAAATGTTGAAAAGGCTATGCAACACAAGGTTTTTGAAAATGAAGAAATCCGAAATATTTATACTGCATTAGGTGTAACAATTGGAACAGAAGAAGATAGTAAGGCATTAAATATTGAAAAGTTAAGATACCATAAAATAGTTATAATGTGTGATGCTGATGTTGATGGAAGTCACATTTCAACATTAATTTTAACTTTCTTTTTTCGATATATGAAGGAATTGATTGAATTAGGNTATGTTTACATTGCAACCCCACCCCTATACCTTGTTAAAAAAGGTACTAAGAAAAAATATGCATGGAATGATGATCAGAGAGATAAATTAGTTATAGAATTTGGACAAGGTGCTTCTGTTCAAAGATATAAAGGACTTGGAGAAATGAATGCTGAACAATTATGGGATACTACAATGGATCCTGAATTTAGAACNTTGAGAAGAGTAACTATTGATGCTCCAAGTGAAGCGGACAGAATTTTCACTATGCTTATGGGTGATGAGGTTCCTCCAAGAAGAGAGTTTATTGAAAAAAATGCAGTTTATGCAAAAATTGACGTTTAAAAATAAAATTCATTTTATATGAAAGTAACTATTGTTGGAGCTGGAAATGTGGGTGCATCATGTGCAGAATATATTGCAATTAAAAAAATAGCAAGTGATATAGTTTTACTTGATATTAAGGNTGGTCTAGCAGAAGGAAAGGCTTTGGATTTATCACAAACATCCACAACTTTGGGATTTAATTCTAGAATTATAGGTGTAACAAATAATTATGTNGCAACATCAGATAGCGATGTTATTGTTNTAACATCAGGTATTCCAAGAAAACCAGGTATGACAAGGGAGGAATTAATTGGAATTAATGCTGGTATAGTTAAATCAGTAACCACTAATATTCTGAAATACTCACCTGATGCTGTAATCGTTATTGTTTCAAACCCTATGGATACGATGACTTATTTAGCTATCAAATCAACAGGAATTGCTCAAAATAAAATTGTTGGTATGGGTGGTGCTCTAGATAGTTCAAGGTTTAAAACATATCTATCAATGGAATTAGATAAACCTGCGAGTGATATAGACGCAATGGTTATTGGNGGTCATGGTGATACAACAATGATTCCTTTGACTAGACTTGCTACCTATAATGGAATACCGATATCTAATTTTTTAAATAATAAAATTTTAGATAAAATNGCATCAAANACAATGGTTGGAGGNGCAACATTAACAAAACTTCTCGGGACATCAGCTTGGTATGCNCCAGGTGCATCTGTATCATATTTAGTTGANAGCATTTTGAATGATCAAAAAAAAATTATCCCATGTTNTGTGATGTTAAGTGGTGAATATGGGTTAAATGATTTATGTCTAGGAGTCCCTGTAATAATTGGAAAGAGTGGAGTAGAAGAAATTATTGAAATTAATTTAAATGAAATTGAAAAAGAAAAACTTCAAAAAAGTGCAACTTCAGTAAAAAACATGAATTCCTCATTAGACAATCTAATTAATTAAATTTTTATTTAAAACAATTTTTTTAAAATCTTTTAGCAAGTTGCTAAAGACTATGTTAAAGTTTATATTTGCTGGCTGAAACAAGCATAAATTAAATAAAATGCAAAATAATTCTTTAGTTCGAGTTTTTGCTATTCTATTCGGGATAGTTAGTTTATATCAACTTTCCTTCACTTTTATAGCTAGTAATGAAGAGAAAAAGGCTCTTAACTATTCAAAAAATATAATTGCTGAATCTGAAGAAAATTATTCAGAATTAAGAAATAATATTTATAATTCCTACCTAGACTCTATTGGGGACATAAATATTTTTGGCTATACATCTTACAATGATGCTAAAGATAAAGAACTTAATAAAGGACTTGATTTAAAAGGCGGGATAAATGTAATTTTACAAATATCGATTCGAGATGTTCTAAAGGGGTTAGCTGAGAATTCTAAAAATCAGGTTTTTAATCAGTCCCTCGATGAAGCTGATTTACTTCAAAAAAGTACCGATGAACCATATGTTGAATCTTTTTTTATTGCTTTTGATAATATAAAAAATAATGAATCGTTGTCAGACCCCTCCATTTATGGCAATAAGACCCTAAGTGATGAGGTAAATTTTGAAATGTCAGACCAAGAAGTTCAATCAGTCATAAGAAGAAAAGTTGATGAATCAATTATATCTGCATTTGAAGTATTAAGGAAAAGAATTGACAAATTTGGAGTGACTCAGCCAAATATACAAAGACTTGGATCCTCAGGAAGAATTTTAGTTGAACTTCCAGGAGCCAAAGAGGTAAGTAGAATAAAAAACTTATTACAAAGTACAGCACAACTTGAATTTTGGGAAACAGTTAAAAGTGACCAACTTAGTTCATTTTTGATTGATGCAAATGAAGTTGTAAAGTCAAAGCAGGAAATAGTCATTGACAAATCCAAACCAATAGAAAGCAAAGAATCTCAAATAGACGAATTATTAGCTGATGTAGTTAGTGATGATAGTAATGATTCTATTTCAACTAAAAATAATCCAATTTTGGATTTAGTAGTTGGATTTAATTTTCAGGGAGGTGGACCTGTTTTAGCTCAATTTTTAGATAAAGACAAGCAAAAAATTTCAGAATACCTCGATTTACCCGAGGTAAGAAGAAAACTTCCACCACAATATAGATACATTAAATTTGTATGGGGAAAAAAATTGACAGATTCTGATGTAATAGATTTATATGTTTTAAAATCAAATCGAGATGGAGTAGCTCCACTTAGTGGTGGAGTGGTAGTTGACGCTGTTCAGTCATATGATGCAGTTGGAAATGCGGCTGTTAACATGCAAATGAATGCAAAGGGTGCAAGAATCTGGGAAAACTTAACAGAAAAAGCCTTTAAACAATCAAGTAATATTGCTATAGTTTTAGATGACATAGTTTATTCAGCCCCAGGTGTTTCTAGAGGAGCAATATCTGGAGGCAGGTCAGAAATAACTGGAAATTTTACACTCAATGAAGCAATTGATCTTGCAAATGTTCTTCGTGCTGGAAAATTACCTGCATCAGCAGAAATTATTCAGTCCGAGATTGTTGGTCCTTCCCTTGGAAGAGAAGCAATTGAGTCTGGAATATATTCCTTTTTAATCGCTTTGATATTAGTTTTAATTTGGATGATTTTTTATTATGGTTCATCTGGAATATTTGCAGATATAGCATTAGTGTTTAATATTTTATTGATTTTCGGTATTCTAGCTGGACTAGGTGCAGTTTTAACTTTACCAGGAATTGCTGGGATTGTACTAACAATTGGTATATCTGTTGATGCTAATGTTTTAATTTTTGAGAGAATAAAAGAAGAATTCAAAAAAGGTAAAGGTCAAATAAAAGCTGTCTCTGATGGTTTTAATAGCGCTTTATCATCCATTTTGGATGCAAATATAACCACTGGCTTAACAGCATTTATTTTATTCATTTTTGGTACAGGTCCAATTAAAGGTTTTGCTACAACTCTTTTAATTGGAATAGCAACTTCTCTGTTTACTGCTATTTTCATAACAAGAATATTAATTGATTCAAAAATTTCTAGTGGTAAAATGGTTGCATTTGGGACTAAAAGAACTAAAGATTTATTTAATAATTTTAAAATTTCATTCATTCAATTAAGAAAGCTTTCATATTCTTTTTCAACGATATTTTTATTTATTAGTATTTTTTCACTTGCATCAATAGGATTAAACCAAGGAGTAGATTTTGTTGGTGGTAGATCTTATACTGTCAGATTTGACAAACCTGTTAATCCAACAGAGGTTCAAGAGAATCTAATATCTGAATATGGTAGTGCTGAGGTTAAAACCTTTGGAGAAGAAAACCAATTAAAGATTACTACAAAATACAAGGTTGATGTAGAAGGAATCGAAGTTGATAATGAAATTCAAGAAAAACTATATAATTCCCTCAAAAATAAACTTCCTGCATCATTAGCATATGATGAGTTTGTTAATGGATCAGATGAAAAGCAGGTTGGAATTATGTCATCCATAAAAGTTGGTCCTACAATAGCCGATGATATAAAAAATAATTCTTTTTTAGCTATTATAGGTTCGCTGATTGTTGTCTTTTTATACATACTTATAAGATTTAGAAGATGGCAATACTCTTTAGGTGCAGTTTCAGCTGTTTTTCATGACATATTGATTGTTCTTGGAATATTTTCTCTAACGTATAAGTTTATGCCTTTTAACATGGAGATAAATCAAGCATTTATTGCGGCAGTTTTGACAGTAATTGGCTATTCCCTAAACGACACAGTTGTTGTCTTTGATAGGATAAGAGAATATATAAACGATCACCCTAAATGGTCATTAGATGTNACACTAAATACTGCGTTAAATAACACATTAAGTAGAACATTGAATACTTCATTAACTACTTTAATTGTTCTGCTAGCAATATTTATATANGGTGGAGAATCAATAAGAGGATTTATGTTTGCACTAATTGTTGGGGTTGTTGTNGGAACTTATTCATCTGTTTTTATTGCAACACCCATCATGTATGATACAGTGAAAAAAAAGATGGTAGAAGAAATCAATCAAAAAATAATTACTTAAACTACTTCCTTTTTTGACTTAGCTAATAAAATTATAATCAGTCCTGATATTATTAGTGGAATGCTTAACCATTGACCAGTTGACAAAAAAGGAAGAATCTCTTCAAACCCACCCTGACTTTCCTTAACATATTCTATCAAAAATCTAATGCTAAATATTCCTGCAAGGAAAACTCCCAAGAGATAACCTCGGATATGGTTAGTTTTAGGATATATTCTTCTTAAGATTAGGAACAAAATAAGATAACCAAACGACTCATATAATTGAGCAGGGTGTCTAGGTAATATTTCACCTCTATTTTCAAAAATTACTCCAAAATTAGAATTAGTGTAAGTACCTAAAATTTCAGAATTAATAAAATTACCCAATCTAATAAACACACCACCAAGAGTAACTGGGACGGTTAACTTATCAAATATCCATAAAGTTGATTTCAATTTATAGTTAAATTGAAAAATTATAATTCCCAATATTATACCTATTGCAGCACCATGACTAGCTAGTCCTCGAAATCCAGTAAACTCATAGCCTTTTATCAAACCAAATAATGATTTATTATTATTTTCTCGTATAGGTAGTAGGATTTCTAACAGATGATTTTGATAATAATCCCAGCTGTAAAAAAAGACTTCACCCAATCTAGCTCCAATTAGTGTGGAGAAAACCATATAAACAAATAATGGTTCTAGATAATCTTTAGATATATTTTCATTTTCAAAATATTTCTCAACTATTTTAAATCCTATAGTAAATGCTAGAACAAACATTAAGCTATAATAATGTAATCCAAAAGATCCTATTTCAAATAAAGTTTCATTTGGTGACCAAGTGATTTGAATTAACTGAATTTTAATCATGACAAATTATATTGTTTATAGGTTTAGGGAACAGGATCATAACCACCGCTTCCCCAGGGATGACACTTTACAATTCTATTAATACTAAGCAATGTGCCTTTAATGATTCCATATTTTTTTATTGATTTAGCAGAGTATACTGAACATGTAGGAGAAAACCTACATTTAGGACCTAGTATTGGAGAAATGAGTTTTTGATATATAAAAATCAAAAACAAAAAAGGAGCATTAGTAATATATTTAATCCACTTCATTACTAGTTAATATTGTAATTCGATTTATCTTTTTTGTCTTCTAAGCTAATTCCNATATCATTTAAATCATTTCTGATTAAATCTGCTGTTTCAAAATCTCTATCTTCTCTTGCTTTATTCCTAANTTTAAGAAGGATTTCAAGAGTATTTTCTAATAAACTATCTTTATTTTCAGTTTTATCTGGTTTAGTCAATCCTAGAATTTCAAAAACAAAAATATTAAGGTGTTTAGTCAACAAATCTTTTTGTTTCTTTGAAACACCTTCCTTTCCATCTTTCATTGAGTTGATTAATTTAACTACTTCAAATAATTTTGCTATTAATATAGGACTATTAAAGTCATCATTCATTGCATCATAACAGTCTTGAATCCATTCACTTATATTGAACTTGGATTCTCCATCAATTTTCATATCATTGATATCTTGTAAACTTTCCATTAGTTTATTATAACCTTTTTCTGATGAAAGAAGAGCTGATTCTGTTAAATCCAGNATACTTCTGTAATGTGCTTGAAAAAAGTAAAACTTAATTACTGAGGGAGAAAAAGCTTTTTTAAACTTATCATTTTTGCCTGAAAATAAATCTTTTGGAAGAATATTGTTGTCTNTTGATTTCGACATTTTTTTTCCATTTAGAGTCATCATATTTGTATGAATCCAAAAGTTCACAGGACTTTTTGAATTTANGCACTCAGCCTGAGCAATTTCACATTCATGATGGGGAAATTTTAAATCTAATCCACCTCCATGAATATCAAATCTTTCTCCTAAATATTTAGAGCTCATAGCTGTACATTCAAGATGCCANCCAGGAAAACCATCACCCCACGGAGATGGCCATCTCATAATATGCTCTGGTTCTGCTTTTTTCCATAGTGCAAAATCTTCTGGATTANTTTTATCGCTTTGACCATCTAGTGATCTTGTATTATTGATCAGATCCTCTAATTTTCTTTTAGAAAGTTTACCGTAATTTGATTTTTTATTAAACTTATGAACATCAAAATAAACTGATCCATTGGTTTCATAACCAATTCCAACTTTGATTATTTTTTTTATTAATTCTATTTGTTCAATAATGTGNCCTGTTGCAGTTGGTTCTATAGTNGGACTTAAAGTATTGAACTGTTTCATCGTATTATGNAAATCGACAGTAAATTTTTGGACAATCTCCATTGGTTCAATTTTTTCCAGCCTAGCCTTTTTATTAATTTTATCTTCTCCTTGGTCATCATCGTTTTCAATATGACCAACATCGGTTATATTTCTTACATATCTCACTTTGTAACCTAAATGAGTTAGATATCTATAAATTAAGTCAAAAGAAATGAAAGTTCTACAATTTCCTAAATGAACTTCACTGTAGACTGTTGGACCACAGACATACATTCCAACTTTATTTTTTACTATAGGTGTAAAATTTTCCTTCTTTGATTTTAAGGTATTATAAACCTTTAGACTATCCATTAAAATCTGTAGAGAGTTGNATATATTTTAAGAATTCCTGTTTTTTCGTAGGACTTTTGAAAACCCCTCCAAATTCACTAGTAATTGTGCTACAACCAATATCTCCTATACCTCTTGAATTAACGCATAAATGTTTTGCATCAATTACACATGCAACATTGTCAGTATTCAACACTTTTTGTAATTCCTCAACTATTTGTAATGTCAATCTTTCTTGAACTTGAGGTCTTTTNGCATAGTAATCAACAATTCGATTCATTTTTGATAGACCAACTACAGTTCCATTTGAAATATAGGCAACATGCGCTTTTCCAACAATAGGTAGAAAGTGATGTTCACATGTTGAGTAAAGATTAATATTTTTTTCAACCAACATTTCACCATATTTATATTTATTATCAAAAGTTGATGCTTTTGGTTTTTTTTTCGGACTTAATCCACCAAATATCTCNGTAACATACATTTTTGCAACACGATTTGGAGTNCCTTTAATACTATCGTCTGTTAGATCCATACCAAGAATGTGAAGTATATCCTTAAATTTATCTCTTATAAGAGAAATCTTCTCATCATCAGATTTTTCAAAAGCATCTTTACGAAGCGGAGTCTCTTTAGAACTNGACAAATGATCTAATNCGTCATCTTTGTTTAATAAAATTTCTTCTAATTTTTTATCTATTTTCATATGTGTGTGTTGACTTTGCAAAGATAAGTAATTCTTTCAAAAAATTATATGGTCACTAATCTATTGATTAAAGCTTGAAATTATAGGAGATTACTAAAATTGTTTGTTTTTTCTTTACTTGTATATCATCAGTTATTCCTGATGTTATGAGTGATCTATTAATATTTATTTCAGAATTTATTAAACCTAAACTTAGGAGACTTCCCCCAAAATTATATCCAAGACCTAATGTAGAACCAGATTGTGAGTTATTTCCCCCAACTAAGCTGTTTTTTTCAGTATAATAACCAGATCTAATGCTTATGGCATTTAATCTATACTCACCACCAATTTTAATTCGAGATGCATTTTTATATTTTGAGTAAATCTCATTATTTAATGATCTTAAATATTGATTTGATGCAGACNGAAAACTCATTTTTCCATAGTTTTTAATACTATATTCACCACTTAGAATTCCATTAGANCCAAAAATATAAGAGAAACTTAANGATGTTTTACTTGGTATGGAAAAATCATACTCAGAAATATTAGATGTCATTGGATTTACTTCATTTCTGATAAGAACTTCATTATCATATCGATCAACGGCAAGTTGTTGATTTGAACTTTCTATCATAGAAAATTTTGTAGGGGATTGATAACTAAATCCAACTCTTATATTATTTTGAAACTTAGCTATCAAACCTATTTGGGCTGAAAGACCACTTCCCTCAACAATTAACTCATTATTAAAATGAACCCTTTGAACCTGTGAATCATTATCAAATCCTGTCTCAACTATATTTGAAAGCTCATATGAATATATATCATGGGTGTTAATACTTACTCCTAGATAAATTGAATTATTGTATTGAGTAGCAACTGTCCATGAGTATTTTTTATGATCACCAGTTTTATTTACATAATAATCATGCTCAACTTGATCATAAGTTGCAGCTGAAAGATAACTTGTATTGTTGAGTTCATTTGAAAGCGGATCAAATAAATATGTATTATAACCTAAAAATGCTTGTTGAGTCGAATATCCTTGACTATTTCCAAGAAAAACATATAAATCATTCAATGTTTCGTTATCTATTGTCTCGAGATTATCCAATGGAATACCTTGGGCATTATTTGTGAAAAATTCATCAAGTCCAATATTTCTTGTAGCAATTGAGTTAATTTGATTTTTAAAATCTTGTTCTTTTTGAATATTTAAACTAAAATTTAATAGCTTAAATGGTCCCTCCTTAATATTTTTAAAGGGAATAACAAAACCAAACTGGTTTAAAGAGGCATCAGATCCGCTAATAATTCCATTTCTACTATCACCTGTGGCAGTGCTCTCATAACCATTAACTTCTTGACTTATACCTATTTCAGGTAATAAAAAAACTGCTGCTGAAGCTGGATTATTACTTATTGAGCTTAAATCACCACCTAGAGAACCAAAAGCCCCTCCCATTGAAATATAACGAGCAGTTCCAAAAACGCCAGATGAGCTATAATTAAATGCTTCCTCTGATGTTTGAGCATTTAACTTAAAAATGAATATCAATCCAATAAAAATTGCATAAAATGGACTTATGTGCATATTTAAATACTAATAATGGAGTTTTATTTTTGATTTCCATTTCCTCTTGAAGATCCTCCTCCTGAGGACCTTCCTCCTGAGGATCTTCCTCCTGAAGATCTTACACCTGAGGATCTAGATCCTGAAAAAGATCTGTTCTGATTCATAGACCTTCCGCTTCCATAATTATTTGATCTATTAAATGAGTTATTACTTGGATTAGAATAATTATTTCTGCTAAAAGATCTATTCTGAGATTGGTTATTGAAATTATTAGATCTATTCAAATTATTGCTGTTAATTCCAGGTCTGCTTTCAGCACCATCTCCATTCATAGTGTTATTTATTCTTCCATTAGATATTTGTCTTCTGGAACCTTCATTATTTAAGTTACGATTAGAAACACCCCTATTATAAAAAGACTCATCATTAACTGATCTTTGATTTGAAGATGCGTTTATCTCGTTATTTCTTGTTGTTGTTGTTGAATACAATGAATAAAAACTTCCCCTATTGTAAGGGACAAAATTACTTCCTCTAATATTAGAAAATTCTCCCCATGCAAAAGGATAACCAAAGCGCCAAGGCAAACCCCATCCAACAGCTTGCCAAAAAGGATCTCCAACTCCATAATCAATTCCAAGAGGATTAAAGGCATAGAAATTATATCCAGAACCAAACGGGTGACTGAAGAAAAGACTCTGGTATCCAAAAGTCATAAACCTACTATATCTTGGCCATGAGAATCTGTTAAAAGAATATAATCTATTGTAATAAAACCTGTTGTAGGGACTCCAAAATGGAAAAGCATTATTCCAATAATCAAAATTAAAAAAATCCAAATCATTGTTAAATCCCATCTGTAAATTGGGAGAATTATCTCTTAGATTGTATTGAGGTGTAGAATAACCAAAGTCTTTAAAATACTTTTGGTAGTACTTTCCAGATTTAATCTCACTAACTTTTCTTTCAAGGTCTTCAGAGTTATTATAAATTCCATCAGCATCATAATAGGAAACACTTTGAAAAGGACCACAACCAGTAATTAATAAAAATATAATAGATAAAAAAGTTAAAAAGTTGTTACGTATAATATTTTTCATAATTATCATTTTAGATGCTCGACCAAAAGCCTTAATTTGCACTTATTAAATATAGGCAAATTTTATGCCAAAAATTTATAATTTTAAAAAACAAGTAAAAAACTTCTAAAGTTTCGTTCAAAAAAGTTAAAATAAAGTATTTAAAATGACATCTAGAAAGGAGGATTATTCTAAATGGTATAACGAAATAGTCGTTAGGGCTGATTTGGCTGAAAACTCATCAGTTAGAGGATGTATGGTCATAAAACCCTACGGGTATGCCATATGGGAAAAAATGCAGGCTGAACTTGATAGAATGTTTAAATCAACTGGTCATCAAAATGCTTATTTCCCATTATTTGTTCCAAAAAGTTTATTTGAGGCTGAAGAAAAAAATGCTCAAGGTTTTGCTAAAGAATGTGCAATTGTAACTCACTACAGGCTAAAAAATGATGACTCTAACAAAGGGAAATTAATTGTTGATCCTGATGCAAAATTGGAAGAGGAGTTAGTTGTTCGCCCAACCTCTGAGGCTATAATATGGAACACATTTAAAAACTGGATTCAGTCATACAGAGATCTACCAATACTTATAAACCAGTGGGCTAATGTTGTCAGATGGGAAATGAGAACTCGACTTTTTCTCCGCACTTCTGAGTTTCTTTGGCAGGAAGGTCATACTGCACACTCATCAAAGGAAGAAGCTATTTATGAAGCAAAGCAAATGAATGATATTTATGCTGAGTTTTCAGAAAATTTTATGGCAATGCCAGTAATAAAAGGAATTAAATCTGAGTCTGAGAGGTTCGCTGGTGCTTTGGACACCTTTTGCATAGAAGCCCTTATGCAAGACGGTAAAGCCTTACAAGCCGGAACAAGTCATTACTTAGGTCAAAACTTTGCAAAGGCTTTTAATGTAAAGTATGCAAACAAAGAGGGAAAATTAGATTATGTATGGGCTACTTCATGGGGTGTTTCAACTAGATTAATGGGAGCACTTATAATGACACATAGTGATGATAAAGGTTTGATTTTACCACCAAAGATTGCGCCCATACAAGTTGTAATTATTCCGATTTATAAGGGTCAGGAAGAATTAAAAAATATTTCTAAAGTNGCTTTGAATATTAAAAAAGAAATTGAATCAAAAGGTGTTTCAGTTAAATATGACGACCGTAATAATTTTAAACCAGGNTTCAAATTCAATGAANATGAATTAAAAGGAGTTCCAATTAGAATAGTTATTGGAGCAAGAGATTTAAAAAATAATANAGTTGAGTTAGCTAGAAGAGATACCTTAACTAAGTCATCNATTAAGATNAAAGATATNTCCAAAGTAGTTGATAAAACCCTTTTAGATATTCAAAAATCTCTTTATAACAAGGCATTATTTTTTAGAAATGATAATATAACTAAGGTAGATTCATTTGAGGAATTTCAAGATGTTTTAAATACTACGGGAGGTTTTATATCAGCTCATTGGGATGGGTCTTCAGTTACTGAAGAAATTATAAAAAAGAAAACAAAAGCATCAATTAGGTGTATACCTTATAACAATGTGAAAGAGGATGGTTTTTGCGTCTATTCTGGTAAACCATCAATTCAAAGAGTCTTGTTTGCAAAAGCATATTAAAATTTATTTGAAATTTTAAAATGGAATTCTTGTTCAGTTCTATTTTTCCTTTAAATTTGCAAACTAATTTAAGGCCCGTTCGTCTATCGGTTAGGACGTTAGGTTTTCATCCTAGAAAGAGGGGTTCGACTCCCCTACGGGCTACTAAAAAATTAAATAAATTTATATGGCAAATCATAAATCTGCATTAAAAAGAATTCGCTCTGANGAAAAAAAACGTGAAAGAAACCGTTTTCAGCACAAAACAACAAGAAATGCTATCAGAGACTTAAAATCTTTGACTAAAAAGAAAGAAGCGCAAAAGAAGTTTCCTTTGATCATTTCAATGATAGATAAGCTAGCGAAAAAAAACATAATTCATTCAAATAAAGCCGCTAACCTTAAGTCGAAGCTAACTAAACACATAACCTCTCTTTAGTAGAGAAATTTTTTCTAACCACCCTAATATAATTAGGAATTCATAGAAATTAGGAATTCCTCGTTGTTTTCAGTTCTCTTAAATTTATCGATTATAAATTCCATAGCTTCAACTGGATTCATGTCTGCAAGATATTTCCTCATTATCCACATTCTTTGAACTGTTGTTTCGTCTAATAATAAATCATCTCTTCTAGTACTTGATGATACCAAATCAATTGCAGGAAAAAGTCTCCTATTTGATATTCTTCTGTCGAGTTGGAGTTCCATATTTCCNGTTCCTTTAAATTCTTCAAANATAACCTCATCCATTTTTGAGCCTGTTTCTGTAAGTGCAGTAGCAATTATTGATAAGGATCCGCCGTTTTCTATATTTCTTGCAGCTCCAAAAAACCTCTTAGGCTTGTGGAGAGCATTTGCATCAACTCCACCACTTAAAATTTTTCCAGATGCTGGTTGAACTGTNTTATAAGCTCTAGCAAGTCTAGTAATAGAGTCTAGTAAAATAACAACATCNTGCCCACACTCAACAAGTCTCTTNGCTTTTTCTAAAACTATGTTAGCTACTTTAACATGCCTGTCAGCAGGCTCATCAAATGTTGAAGCAACTACCTCACCATCTACATTTCTTTGCATATCGGTAACCTCTTCGGGTCTTTCGTCTATAAGTAAAATGATTTGGTAAACCTCTGGATGATTTGCAGCTATTGCATTAGCAATATCTTTTAGGAGCATTGTTTTACCTGTTTTTGGTTGAGAAACAATCATACCTCGTTGACCTTTTCCTATTGGAGAAAACAAGTCTATTATTCTAGTTGAAATAGTATTTTGTTTTTCAGCTAGTGTAAACTTCTCATCAGGAAATAACGGTGTAAGATGCTTGAAAGAGACTCTGTCTCTAACAACTTTAGGATCTAAACCATTAATTTTATCAACTTTAATAAGAGGAAAATATTTTTCTCCTTCCTTTGGNGGACGTACTGCGCCTTGGACTGTATCACCAGTTTTTAATCCAAATAATCTTATTTGAGATTGTGAGACATACACATCATCAGGGGAAGATAGGTAATGGTAATCTGACGATCTTAAAAATCCATAACCCTCTTGCATTTTCTCTAAAACACCCTCGGTCTTAATTATCCCTTCAAACTCAAAATCAGGTTCCCTGTATCTATTTCTATTATCTCTATTGTGATTTGGATCTTTCCTTTGGGTATTATTTTTATTTTGAAAATGTTTGGGTCTATTGTCTTTTTTGGAGTTTGTATTTGGAGTATGTTCCTTTCTTATATTTTTTTTTGTAATTGGAGGCTTATTTATTTTTTCATCTTGATNAGGATCTATTGATNATTTATTTTTTAATGTATCNCCTCCTTGCTTATCATTTGATTTTTCTTCTTTTTTTGATACACTATCTGGGTTGGCAGATACATGATCAATAATTTGATATACAAGTTCTTGTTTTTTTTGGCTTGNAATATTTTTAAGACCTATAGATTTTGCAATTTCTTGTAATTCTTGTAGTTTTTTGCTTTTTAGAGCGTTTAATTCAAACATAAAATTAGTTTTGGTATTTAAAGTATTTTGTAAAAGTCAGNAATAAAGTNCTTGGAGTAGTTTGTTCTATATATAAAGACATTGCAATATTACAAATAATTATTTTAATCTACATTATTAAAAAAATGTAATTTTAATAAATTTTTAATATGATTCAAAGGATTCAAAACTTGTATTTACTTATTATATGTTTGGTCAATTTAATATATTTTATTTTGAACATATATGGTTTTGATACATTTCCCAATTTTACACTTTTTAGTTTTATAGATCTTCCCTTTTATCTTACTTCAATATTTTCATTTGTAATAATTTCATTGTTTTTATACAAAAACAGAAATAAACAATTATTATGTAACAGGGTAAATATTTTTTTTAATTTGTTAATGTTGATATTTTCTTTGGATCAATTAATTACATTAAATCATTTATATTTTATTATTATTTCAAATTTNTTTTTTTTAATTAAGGCTAACAAAGGAATTAAAAATGATGAAGAAATAATTAATTCTATTGATCGTATTCGCTAATTTTTCCTCTTTCACCTAAATCTATTACATGCAGATTACTAATTTTATCTTTATCAATTTCTAATTTAAGCATTGTTCTTTTTTTATGAAAACCATTAATTCCACAGGCTCCTGGATTAAAATGAATAAGCTTATTTTTTTTATCCTTAACTATCTTTAGTATATGTGAATGCCCTGATATAAATATTTTTATTTTATTCGTTATAAGTAGTTTGGGTATATCTTTAGCATAATTGTTTGGATATCCACCTATATGAGTAATTAAAACATTTAATCCTTCACATTTGAACATGTTATTTTTTGGATATAAGCTTCGGATCAAATTATCATCAATATTTCCGTATACAGCCCTCAAAAAAGAATATTTTTTTAATTCATCTATAATTTTTATACTACCAATATCCCCAGCATGCCAGACTTCATCTGCCCATTTTGCGTATTTAATAATTACATTATCGATATATCCGTGAGTATCTGAGATTAAAAGAATTTTTTTCATAATCTTAGTAAATTTAATAATCGATTTTTATTTAACGATTAATAAGATAAGTTTGAATCAGATATCTTTGCATAAAAATAAATATTTGAGATTTTTTTTAGATTTTAGTTATAATGGTGAGCGATTTCATGGCTGGCAACGTCAAATCAACGCTTCAAGTGTCCAACAAACTATAGAGGAATGTATATCAATTATTCAAGGAAGTAAAATTTCAATATCAGGAGCAGGAAGAACTGATACTGGTGTTCATGCTAAACAAATGATAGCACACTTTGACGTGAATAAATTAAGATTAAATAAAAATGATTTTATGTTTAAATTAAACATGTTATTGCCTGATACTGTTCATGCTAATAGAATAATTCTTGTAAAAGATGATGCACATGCCCGTTTTAATGCAACCAGTAGGACATATAAGTATTATGTAAGTCAGATAAAAGATCCATTTAATTATCCTTTTCAATATTTTTTGAGAGATAAATTAGATTATGAAAAAATGAATTTGGCTGCTGTTACTTTAATTGGAAATAATAATATGAAATGCTTTTCAAAATCAAATACAAATGTAAACAATTATATATGTGATGTAAAAAAAGCATTTTGGGAAAAAACCAAAAATGGGGGAGTATTTACTATTACTTCAAATAGATTTTTAAGAAATATGGTAAGATCAATTGTTGGGACTTTGATTGAGATTGGAATCGAAAAAAAAAATATTGATAATCTGGATGAAATTATAAATAGTCAAAAAAGAAGTAATGCGGGTTATTCTGTCCCAGCTAATGGTTTGTTTTTAACTAAAGTTGTATACCCCCAATCAATATATATTTGATGCACAATAAAAAAGTAAGTTTTTTTGATCTTGATTTGTTCAAGAAATTAATGGTTTTTGTTAAGCCCTACAAATTAAATTATTATCTAGTTTTAATTTATGCAATATTTCTTTCAATTTTTTCAATATTAACTCCTTATTTATTAAAAGTAATAGTTGATGATCACATCACAAAAAAAGACTATGATGGAATGGTTTTTTTTATTTTCATTATGCTGCTTACACTATTACTTGAGGTATCTTTTCAGTTTTTATTTGTATTTAATGCTAATTTATTAGGTCAAAATGTCATTAAGGATATCAGAGATAATTTATTTAAAAAAATAATAAATTTTAAATTAGGTTATTTTGATAATGTTGCAATAGGTAGACTAGTTACAAGGGTAGTAAACGATATTGAAACAATTGCAAGTATATTTTCTCAGGGTTTATTTATGATAATCGCTGACTTATTAAAGATGTTTTTGGTTATAGTAGTTATGTTAATCATTAACTGGAAATTATCTTTTATCGTTTTTGCAATTTTACCAATTATTGTATATGCAACACGCTTGTTTCAAAAGTCCATGAAAATTGCTTTTGAAGAAGTTAGAAAAGAAGTTGCAAATTTAAATTCATTTGTCCAGGAGAGAATATCAGGAATTAAAATAGTTCAAATATTTAATAGAGAATTATTGGATCATGATTTATTTAGAAAAATTAATTTAAAACATAAAAATGCATGGTTGAAAACGGTATGGTTCAATTCAATTTTCTTCCCTGTAGCTGAAATATCATCATCAATAACCGTTGGTTTATTGGTATGGTATGGAGGTTTAAATGTGAGTTCTGGTGAAGGAGTAACGTTGGGAGTTATATTTTTGTTTATCCAGATGTCACAAATGTTATTCAGACCCCTTAGACAAATTGCAGATAAGTTTAATACATTACAAATGGGAATGGTTTCTACATCAAGAATTTTTAAAATATTGGAAACTGAGAGTGCTATTATAGATAATGGATTATTAAGTCCAAGATCAGTTAAGGGTAAAATTATATTTAAAAATGTTAACTTTTCATATATCCCCGATCAACAAGTAATATTTGATTTGAACCTGAATATTCCTGCAGGACAAACCATAGCTATTGTAGGTCCAACAGGAGCAGGAAAGTCTTCAATAATAAATTTAATTTCTCGTTTTTATGAATTTGATGATGGAAACATAACCATAGACGATATGGATATAAGAAATATCAAGATTAACTCGTTGAGAAATTTTATAAGTGTAGTTCCTCAAGATGTTTTTCTTTTTGCAGCCTCTATTTATGAGAACGTAACATTATTTGATTCTTCAATATCAAAAGGTCAAGTAATAAAGGCTGCAAAAGAAATTGGAGTTCATGATTTTATATTAAAACTACCAAATGACTATGATTACAATATTAGAGAAAGAGGCGTAATGTTATCATCAGGACAAAGACAACTGATTGCTTTTTTAAGGGTATTTATTATTAATCCAAATATTTTGATATTGGATGAAGCAACATCATCAATTGATTCATATTCCGAAAGTATTATTCAAAAGGCTATTTCAAAAATTACATTAGGTAAAACCTCAATAATCATTGCTCATAGGCTTGAAACAATAAGAATGGCAAATAAAATAATTTACCTTGAAAACGGAAGAGCTTTAGAAGAAGGTAATCATGACCAATTAATGAAAAATAAAAATGGAAAATACGTTAAATTATATGATACTCAATTTAATACCAAAAAATAAATTAATAATTTAAGTCGTCTAAAATTATATTAGTTAACTCACCTTGAGAATCAAATTTGACAACATATCCATCTTTAAAATATGATATTTTACCTGTTTGTTCTGAAACAACTATTGCTGTTGCATCAGTCTTTTCACTAATTCCTATTGCAGCTTTATGTCTTAATCCAAACTTTTTAGCTAAGCCTGAATTCTCAGATATTGGAAGTACGACCCTTGTAGCTTTTATATAATTATTCTTGATTAAAATTGCACCATCATGTAGTGGACTGTTTTTAAAAAAAATTGTTTCTAAAATCTGACTGGATAATAAAATATTTGTAATATCTCCAGTATTTTTAATAAAATCCAGTGTTGTGTTTCTTTCTAAAATTATTATTGCACCAGTTTTTTCTTTAGACATTTTAGCACAGGAATCTAAAATAAGTTTTACATCTGTTTCATTTTTTATATTAGGATCATTTAGAAAGTTAAAATATCTCAGGACATTTTTTCTTGAGGTAAAGTTTGAAGAACCTAGTAATAATAAAAATTTTCTAATTTCTTGTTGAAATACAACTATTAAAGCAAAAAAACCAACACTTATAAAGTTTCCTAGGATATTGCTAAGTATATCCATCTTTAGAATATCAGTGATTTTCCATATCATATAAATTATCACAATTCCCAGAAAGATATTAATTGCAACAGTTCCTTTGACTAGTCTATAAAGTGAAAATAGTAACAATGCAACTAGTCCGATGTCAATGAAGTCTATAAAATTAATATTTAAGAAATCGAGTATTTCCATATTTAAAAGTTAATGTAAAAATATAAAACTAATTAAGTGCTTCAAATAAATCAATACATTCTTTAGCTTTTTTCACATCATGAACTCTTAAAAGTTTTGATCCAGATTTTAATGCAAAAGCATGTAAAAAAGTAGTACCATTTAAAGAATTTTTAGGTGAAATATTTAATTTTTTCCATATCATAGATTTCCTTGAAATTCCCGATAGTATTGGATATTTAAAAGATCTAAATTTTTTCATTTCTTTCAATAACTTAAAATTTTGTTCTATTGTTTTCCCAAAGCCAAAACCTAGATCAATAATTATTTTTTTCACTCCTCTTTCATTTGCAATTTTAATTTGTTTTGTAAAAAAATCTTTTACTTCATTAACAACATCATGATAATTTGGATTTTTTTGCATATTTAATGATTTACCCTTTCTATGCATCATTATATAAGGACAATCATATTTGCTAATTATGTCATACATTTTTGAATTGAATTTACCCCCTGAAATATCATTAATCATTACGGCTCCCATTCTCAGAGATTCCTCAGCTATTTCATATCTAAATGTATCAATTGAAAATAATGAATCTGGAAAATTTATTATTAAAGCTTCTAATATTGGATAAAGTCTCTTTTTTTCTATATCTAAATTTAGATCAGATGCTCCAGGCCTAGAACTTATTGCACCTACATCAATAAATGTGGCACCTTCATTTAGCATCTTCTCACATTGTTTTAATGACTTATCTTTAATATTAAATTTTCCGCCATCGTAGAATGAATCAGGNGTNAGATTTAAAATTCCTAAGATTTTGGGTGTATTTAAATTAATTAATTTCCCTCTGCAATCTAATCTCATTAATTTATAATTAGTTTTGAAGAACTTTTCTAAAAGTTTCTTAAAATAAGTTAAAAATTTTTAGAAATTTACTATAAATTTTTTCTATGTCAAAAACAGAAGAACAATACATTAAAGTCACAGATAGATGTAGGCTTTTATTTAAAAATAAAATGAAAGACTATGGATGTGCNTGGCGAATTTTAAGACTGGAATCTCTNACGGATCAAATCTTCATCAAAGCTCAAAGAATAAGAGGTTTACAACTTAACGAAGATCAAAAAGTTTCTGATTCTGAAATAGAAGAATTTATGGGTATAATTAATTATTCTATAATGGCATTAATTCAAATAGACCTGGGTGTTTCTGAGCAACCAGATCTTAGCTCCAAAGAGGCCTTGATTGCTTATAATAAACATCTTGAAATTACCTATAATTTAATGCTTAATAAAAATCATGATTATGGTGAAGCATGGAGAGAAATGAGAGTAAGCTCTTTAACAGACTTAATTTTACAAAAGTTGTTAAGAGTTAAGCAAATTGAGATAAATAAAGGAAAAACAATTGTTTCTGAAGGGGTAGATGCAAATTATCAAGACATGATTAATTATTCGGTTTTCGCTTTAATCCACCTTAAAATAAATTTAAGTTAAATATGAGAAAAAAAATTGTTGCTGGTAATTGGAAGATGAATAATTCAAACTCTGAAACTAATAAATTATTAAATGAGTTAATAGGATCAAGATTTCCTTCAGAAATAAGAGTTATTGTTTGTCCTTCATTCACTCAATTGGGTCTTGTGCATGAGAAGCTTCAAAATACTAATATAGATGTTGCATCCCAAAATATGCATTTCGCTGATCAAGGAGCCTTCACAGGTGAAATTTCGGCTAAAATGATTAAAAGCTCAGGTATTTTGACTACCATTTTAGGTCATTCTGAAAGGAGGTCGCTATTTAATGAAACAGANGAAATTTTGATTAACAAAGTTGAAACNGCAATTAAAGAAAATATTGAGGTCATATTTTGTNTTGGTGAAGAATTNAATGACAGAAAATCAAAAAATCATTTCAAATTTGTTCAATCTCAATTAGAGAANTCTATTTTTCTTCTTCCAAAAGAATCATGGCTTAATATAATTATTGCTTATGAACCAGTTTGGGCAATTGGAACAGGTGAAACGGCTTCTCCTGATCAGGCTCAAGAAATGCATTTTTTTATTCGCAATTTGATTTCAGAAAAGTACGACGGAGCTCTTGCAGATTCAATTTCTATTCTTTACGGAGGAAGCGTTAAACCAAATAATGCATTTGAAATATTTGCAAAACCAGATGTTGATGGTGGACTTGTTGGTGGGGCTTCGTTAAATGCTGAAGATTTTGTAAAAATTGTCAATGCCTTTTAATGATAAAATATCTAGAGTTTTTTCCTTTAAAATTTCACCTAAAGTAAAAGGTGAAGACATCTTAATAGCGGAACTATCTGAATTAGGGTTTTATGCTTTTGAACAAAGGAAAAAAGATATAAAAGCATATATATACGAGGAGAAATGGAAGCAATCACTTTTTTTTGAAGTATCACTTTTATCTAATCCAGAATTCAAAATCACTTATGAATCTAAATTAATAACACCNATCAATTGGAATCAAAATTGGGAAAAAAACTTTAAACCAATTAAAGTTAATGAAACCTGTGGGGTAAGGGCAAAATTCCATGAACCTCTAAACTTAAAGTACGAAATTATAATTACTCCTAAAATGAGTTTTGGAACTGGACATCATGAAACAACAGCAATGATGTTATCTTATTTACTTGAGGTTGATTTGAAAGATTTAAGAGTTCTCGATGTGGGTTCAGGAACAGGAATTTTAGCAATTTTATCAGAAAAAAGAGGTGCAAAACTTGTAGATGCAATAGATATTGATTTTAAATGTATCGAAAACATACAAGAGAATTCAATACTAAATAATTGTAAATTTATTAATTCACATTTTAAGAATGTAAGTCAAATAAATGGTGTAAAATATGACCTGATAATAGCTAACATTAATAAAAATGTTATCATTGGTGATATTTTAAAATTTAGTAACTTGTTAAGTGTTGAAGGTCAATTAATTATAAGTGGTTTTTTTTTGGAGGATTTTGATGATGTAAATAATGAAGCCTCATCTTATGATCTTCACGTCGTATCAAAAAAAGAAAAGAATAAATGGTTATCCGTTCATTATATAAAAAAATAGATTTCTCAACTAATCCAAAAGTTAATCCTGAGGATGAGAGGCAGCCTATCGTCAAAACAGAGAGAAAACATGAACTTATTCTTTTCAATGATGAAGTAAATACTTTTGACTATGTTACTAAGACNCTTATGGCTGTTTGTGATCACACTTTTATTCAGGCTCAACAATGTACTTATATCGTTCATTTTTCAGGAAAATGTGTCGTTAAGACTGGATCTATATCAGATTTAGAATCAAGATGTATTAGGCTACTGGATGCTGGATTGACAGCTGAAATCGTTTAAAGTTTTTTTGAATAAAAAAAACGTAATTTTGCCAATATTTATATGTAATGAAACTTAAAATAATTATTTTTCTTTTAATATCTATATCATATAGCAAAGCCCAAAATCAAGATAGTATGGATAAAACTATATACCAGTTTAAAGTAGATGATATTTATGGGGATACTTTTGATTTTTCAGATTTAAAAGGAAAGCGGTTAATGATAGTTAATACTGCTTCGAAGTGTGGATTAACTAAGCAATATGGTGCTTTACAAAAACTTTATGAGGATTATAAAGAAAAAAATTTCATTATTGTAGGGTTCCCTGCAAATAATTTTTTGTGGCAAGAGCCTGGAACTGATAAGGAAATAGAAGAGTTTTGCAAACAAAATTATGGTGTCACTTTTCCTATGATGAGTAAAGTCTCAGTCATTGGATTTAATCAACACCCATTATTTTCTTTTTTAACAAGAAAAAGATTAAATGGCAATATCGATTCTATGGTAACTTGGAACTTTCAAAAATTTTTAATTGATGAAAATGGATATGTAATTAAATCTATTTCTCCGAGAAAAAAACCCGATGATATTGAAATTATTGATTGGTTAAATAAGTCATAAATGAGTGATAAAAATATAGAAACTATATGCCTACATCACGGAGCTGTAGAGGATGAAACATATAAAGGCGCAATTTCTCCANTTTATATGTCAACTGCATATCAATTTAATGAAGTAGATCAAAAGAGATATCCAAGATATATAAATACCCCCAATCAAGAATGTGTATCCAAAAAGATTGCTGCATTGGAAAAGGGCGAGGCAGCAATAGTTTTTGGATCAGGAATGGCAGCTGTGACAACTTCTCTTTTGTCTCATCTTAATTCGGGTGATCATGTAGTTTTTTACAATGATATTTATGGGGGTACAAGGAATTTAATAAAGAAGGAATTTAAAAAATATGGAATTTCCTTCAGCTTTACATCAGGATCGGATATAAAAGATTTTGAGAATTGTATTAAAAAAAATACCAAGGGTATATATATTGAAAGCCCATCAAATCCTTTGCTTAAAATTGTGGATATGCAATTGATTTCTAAAATGGCCAAATCAAAAAAATTATGGACTATGATCGATAATACGTTTGCTAGTCCAGTTAATCAAAATCCAATTGATTATGGTATTGATGTTGTTATTCACAGTGCGACTAAATATTTAGGAGGGCACAGTGATATTTCTGCNGGAGCAGTAATTTCATCAAAAGNTAGAATTNATAGAGTTTACGAGTTAGCAAAAAGCTTAGGNGGTACCTTAAGTGAATTTTCAGCTTGGTTNCTTGAAAGAAGTATAAAGACNCTNCCAATTAGGGTTTGGCAGCANAANGAAAATGCTATGGNATTAGCTAATTTTTTAAANAGCCATTCTTTAATTTCAAAAGTNTATTANCCAGGGCTAATAANNCATGAAGGTCATGAAATTGCAAAAAGGCAAATGAAAGGGTTCGGGGGTATGCTGTCTATTGANCTTCATCCAAGTGTTAAACCTGAATTGTTTCTNAAAAATTTAAAAATTATCAAGCCAGTAATGAGTCTAGCTGGAATTGAAAGTACTGCAAATTATCCAAAATTAACCTCTCACTATTCTTTAACTGATAAGGAGAGAAGTTTACAAGCAATATCGGACCAATTAATTCGATTATCCGCAGGAATAGAATCCATAATTGATCTAAAAAATGATATTGACAACTCTTTAAAATGCTCTGAAAATGAAAATTGATGTCCTTGCTTTTGGAGCCCATCCCGACGATGTTGAGTTGGGTTGCGGTGCAACTTTAGCAAAACTTATTTCTAATGGAAAATCGGNAGGTATAATTGACCTGACCAAAGGTGAATTGGGTACAAATGGAACAGTTGAAATTAGAATGAAGGAAGCCTNAAATGCAGCTTCTATATTAGGNGTTAAATTTAGAAAGAACCTNAATCTTAAGGATGCTTTTTTTGAAAANAATCATATAAACCAAATAAAAGTAATNGAGCTATTAAGNCTTCACCAGCCAGATNTTGTAATTTGTAATGCNNTTGATGACAGACATATTGANCATCCNAGGGCTGCAAAGCTTGTTTCGGATTCATGTTTTCTGAGCGGCNTAAAAAAAATTNAAACNTCAGTTGAGCCTAAAACCTTTCAATCAGTNTGGAGACCAAAATTAGTATATCATTACATTCAATGGANAGATATTAAACCTGANGTTATAGTTGATGTCTCNGGATTTTTANANAAAAAAATGGAAGCTGTTAAAGCTTTTTCTAGCCAGTTTTATTCACCTGATGGTTCCAGAGAATTAACACCTATAAGTTCTCAAAACTTTCTCGATAATATAAGGTATCGGGCATTAAATTTCGGAAGATTAATTGGAGTTGAAGAAGCTGAGGGTTTTACCTGTGAAAGATATCCTGCCGTTGACAATATAACAGACCTTATATAAATTGTTAACTCTGTTTGTCTCAGAACTAAAATAGTTTAAATTTGCACTTTAAAATGGTGGTTGTAGCTCAGTTGGTTAGAGCGCCTGGTTGTGGTTCAGGAGGTCGCCGGTTCGAACCCGGTCTTCCACCCTTTTTATACTATTTAATTTTCATACTTTTAAATAAAAATTAACACACTATCAAAAAGCTATTACTATTATTATTCATAGTACTTTTTTCATGTT
>PAHL01000040.1 GCA_002711185.1 Flavobacteriaceae bacterium | reverse complement strand
TTTATCATTTCTCACCGCAGGTCCAGTTTGTAACTCATCAGGATTGTAATTTATTGCTTGATTAATTGTTTTTTTTAATATTGGTTCCATTAACGAAAAGGAAATATTATTTTCTAAACAAATCTTCTTTCCTTTAGAAATCATGTGATTGACAAAGTTGTTTATCCACACAGCTGATAGGTGAATATTTGCTCTTTGTTTTGAATTAAGACATTCATATTTAGCCTCAAGACTTATTACTAATTTTTTTAATAATTCTAAATCATTTTTATTTTTAGCTTCGATGCAAAATGGTATATCATTAAAGGAAATATTTTTTCTCCTATTAATCGTTTGAATAGGGAACATAACACCTGCTCTTTTGAAATTGTTAAATACTTCAATTGATGTCGCACCTGAACAATGAATTACAAAATAATTTTTATTTAAATGCTTTAAAATATCACTTATAGAACTGTCAGATACAGCTAAAATAAATATATCTGCTTTCTTTAATTCTGATAATTTATTTATTGAGCTTTTATTTAATTTTTTACCATTCCAACTTCTACCATACCACTGATAAAGATTAAAACCATCAACTTTCTCTAGTGCAATGGAAAAATTATAACCCAAATTACCATTTCCAATAATTGTTGTGTTATACATATTTTCAAATTTACACAATGTTATTAAAATATATGTTTAATAAGTTTTATGTATTGAGAAATAATTATTTCCTATTAAATATTAAATCATTTTCAATAANCAACCANTATATTTGTNTACAATTAAAGACTAAATGCAAAGAAGGTTTTTAAATTATTTATTTTCAAATAAATTGACTGCTGTTTTATTTATAGCCTTTCCGGTTGCNATGGCTATTGGTACATTTCTTGAAAGTTTTTATTCTACAACTGCTGCAAAAATATGGATATATAATGCACATTGGTTTGAATTAATTATGTTTTTATTAATGCTCAATTTTTTTGGTAATATTTTTAAATANAGATTATTAAAAAAAGATAAATGGGCAGTACTTCTGATTCATTTATCGTTAATATTAATTATTCTAGGTGCATTTATTACAAGGTACTTNGGGTACGAGGGAGTTGTNTCAATTAGAGAAGGTGATCAGACCAATAAAATTATCTCTGAAAAAACATATTTAACAGTTCTAGTTGATGGACAAATAAATGGATCAATAAAAAGAAAGAAACTTGATAGCGAAGTTTTATTTTCTGAACATACTTCAAATTATTTTAAGTGGAATCAAGATTTTAATAATAAAAAATTNACAATTAACTATCTTGATTATATTGAAAATGCTGTTGAAGGTCTAATATTAGACCCAAACGGAGATCGTTATATAAAAGTTGTTGAAGCAAGCGATGGTAGCAGAAATGAGCACTATATCAAGGAGGGTGAGGTGTCAAACATTAAAAATATTCTATTTACACTTAACAATCCAATTGAAGGAGCTGTAAATATTCGCTCTGATTTAGGTTTATATTATATTAATTCNCCATTCTCTGGTACTTATACAAGAATGTTGGATCANTNTAGTGATGTATTTGAACAAAACGTTGAACAGGAGCTTAATCTTAGATCTCTATATTCAATTCCTAATTTCCAATTTGTAATTCCTGATCCTCCTTTGAGAGGCAATCTTGGNGTAATTAAATCCTCTGATGAACAAACAACTAAACAAGATGCGTTGTTTTTATCAATTACATCAGAAGGAGAAACAAAAAAGATCAATTTAATAGGAGGAAAAGGTCTTGTCAATGATCCGGTAGGTATAAAAGTTGGNGGACTTGATTTTTATCTGTCATATGGTTCTAAGCTTATAGACCTACCTTTCTCGATTAAACTAAATGATTTTATTGCCAATAAATACCCAGGTACAGAAAAAAGTTTTTCCTCTTTCAAAAGTAAGGTATCTGTCATAGACCAATCTAAATCATTTGATTACGATATTTACATGAATAATATATTAGATTACAAGGGTTTTCGTTTTTTTCAAGCATCTTTTGACCCNGATGAAAAAGGAACGGTTTTGTCTGTAAANCATGATTTAATTGGAACAACAGTAACATACACTGGATATATTCTTTTATATCTTTCAATGTGTGGAATATTTTTTATTGGTCGAACAAGATTTAAAACCTTATCAAAGAGTTTATCTAAACTAAACCAAAAGACAATTACATTGATTTTCTTTTTCATGTTTTTTTATAATGGAAATTCCCAAATCAATAAACAAAATTTACTAACTCAAAAAATAGATTTTGATTCACTAATAAAGGTAACCGCTTTTCCAGACGAACAGGCTAATAAATTNGGAAGTCTTATTATACAGGATTTNGGNGGTAGAATGAAACCAGCAAACACTTTTTCATCAGAATTATTGAGAAAAGTAAGTAAAAGGGATCAGTTTAATGGTCTTTCTTCGGATCAAGTCTTATTATCTATCACAAACAATCCGTCTATATGGTATAATGTACCAATTATCTATTTAAAAAGAGGAAATGATAGTATTAGAACAATAGCAGGAATCAATGAAAATGATAAGTATGCTCCACTTGTATCTTTTTTTGATAGGCAGGGTAATTATAAAATAGCTAGTCAATTAGAAAATGCTTANAGAACTCAGACTCCAAATCAATTTCAAAAAGATTTTATAGAATTAGATAGAAGAATTAATCTCTTATACTCTGCGCTAGAAGGTAAAGTTTTAAGAATTTTTCCAATTCCCAATGACTCATTAAATAAATGGGTCTCTTTCCCCGAAATTGATGAGGTTAATTTTATTGGTAATGACTCCTTATATGTTAAAAATGTTCTTCCATTATACTTCCAAGCATTGAGGCTTGGAAAAACAAATGGTGACTTTTCTCAATCAGATGAATTAATTGAGAGCTTAAAAGGTTTTCAAAGGAAATATGGATCCCAAGTTNTTCCAAGCACTTCAAAGATAAAAGCGGAGATATTTTATAATAAATACGATATTTTCAAAAAACTTTTTAGTTATTATTTGTATTCAAGTCTTATTTTATTTACAGTATTAATTATTCAAATACTTAAAGAGAACAAATANCTCAATTTTATTAAAAATTTATTAATTGGAATTATTATTTTACTTTTTTCTCTTCATACTATTGGTTTGATTTCTCGTGGATTTATATCAGGTCACGCTCCATGGAGCGATGCATANGAATCTATGATTTATGTTGCATGGGCAACCTTATTTTTTGGATTGGTTTTTGGAAGAAAATCATCACTTACAATTTCAGCTACGACTTTTGTTTCTTCAATGATTCTNATGATTGCGCATTGGAATTGGATGGANCCCTCAATTGCTAACCTTCAGCCTGTTTTAAACAGTTATTGGTTAATGATTCATGTTGCAGTTATTGTAGCTAGCTATGGGCCTTTTTCCATAAGTATGATTCTTGGAATTATATCTTTATTTTTGATTATCATATTGAACAAAAACAACAGAACCAGAGTTAAAGTCAAAATTCAAGAGTTAACTATTGTAAATGAACTATCAATTACAATTGGTTTAATAATGTTAACCATAGGAAATTTTTTAGGTGGAATGTGGGCAAATGAAAGCTGGGGAAGATATTGGGGTTGGGATCCCAAAGAAACTTGGGCCTTAATTTCAATTATGGTATATGCATTTGTAATTCACATGAGGNTAATCCCTGGTCTNAGAGGAAAGTGGTTGTTTAATTTAATGAGTATTATAGCTTATTCAAGTATATTAATGACATACTTTGGTGTGAATTTTTACCTCGTTGGTCTTCATTCATATGCAAGTGGAGATAAGATTATAACTCCTAATTTTGTTTATTACTCAATAGTATTTGTAATTGCTTTAGGTAGTATATCAAGATACTTCTACAAGAAAAATTATAACTAAAATTGATTATTTAAAATATAGAATAAANTCGTCTTCATCAATATTATTTTGAACTAATTCGATAGCCTTTTTTGATATTAAATCAATTTTATCAGATGAAAACCCAAGGGCAAGTGTGAATNTTTTTAGTAATTTGATCTCATCTTCATCTGCGATGTCATCTGCAACAACCATTCTAGCAAGATCATATAACCTTTCGAGTCTTCTTTGTTCATTTGAAGGAGGATTAATTGGATATGATTCTGGGTTTTTTATGATTTGGTCAACCTCAGANGGTTCAATTTCTAACAAAATCGCAAGTCTATTTATAAATTTTTTTTCTTTTTCAGTAATAACATTATCACTTAATGCAACTCTAACAATAGAAGCAAAATGATCACGATTCCGTGTTTTAAAGTCACCAGAAAAAATTCCAGAATAAGACATATTANATTTTTTTCAAATATAAAAAACATGCTTTTACTTTAAACATGATTATTAATATTTATTGTTCGTTTAGTAAATTTTTTAATTTTATAAAAAAANTCGAATGACTCTAAATATAACAAACGAAACAGGCAATTTAGAGTTNGTTATTGTTGGAATTGCTAATNATAACGGTGGAGTACCAGACATAAAAAATACTTACGATCCAAAATCACGATTTAATATTATTAATGGTACTTATCCAGAGGAGACTAAAATGGTGGGAGAACTTGATAACTTTGTATCTATATTAAATTCTTATAATGTTAATGTTTATCGACCTAAACTAATTGAGAATTATAATCAAATATTTTCAAGAGATATTGGTTTTGTTATTGATAATAAATTTATAAAATCAAATATTTTACCTGCTAGATCAAAAGAGATAAATGCAATNNATTATTTATTAAAAAATATTCCNAGTGATTTAATAATCTCTTTTCCTGATGATGCNCATATTGAGGGTGGTGANGTTATANTAAAAGATAATAAAATTTATGTTGGNGCATATATCAAAAGNGATTATAAGGATTATATTACTGCTNGAACTAATTTAAAAGGTATAGAAACATTACAGAAATATTTTCCAAGTAGGGAAGTAGTATTATTGGAATTAAATAAATCTAATTATGATCCACAAAAAAACATTTTACATCTTGATTGTTCCTTTCAGCCTGTTGGATCCAAGTACACAATAATTCATTCAGAGGGTTTTTCAAACAAATCACAATTAAATAACTTGATTAACGACTTTGGTATTGAAAACTGTTTTTTTATTAATTCAAAAGAAATGTCAGATATGATGTGCAACATCATTTCAATTAATAAAAAAACAGTTATATCTGATTACAGGTTTGATCGTCTAAATAATTGGTTAATTTCCAAAGGCATCAAAGTAGAACTAATATCATTTGCAGAAATATCTAAACAAGAAGGTTTATTAAGGTGCTCAACTTTACCTCTAAAAAGATCATCATGAATGAATTAACTAACCATGTTTTAATGATCAGACCATTTTTTTTTTATAAAAATGAGCAGACTAGTGTTAATAATTATTTTCAATATAATACAGGTTTGACTAATGAGCAGATTAATTATTTGGCTTTAAAGGAATTTGATGAATTTATAAAAAAATTAGTTGATTCGGGCATAAGAGTTACTGTTGGCCAAGACACTAAAGATCCTGACACTCCAGATTCAATATTTCCAAATAATTGGCTTTCTTTTCATAAAAAAAATAAAGCAATTATATATCCAATGTATGCGAAAAACAGAAGAAAAGAAAGAACTGATTATGTTTTTAATATTCTTAAAAAAAATGGAGTTGAAGCTGAAATAATACATGATTTTACAAATTATGAAAATGATAATTTATTTCTCGAGGGAACTGGTAGTATGGTTTTAGATAGAGTTTATAAAAAATGTTATGCTTGTTTATCTGAAAGAACTAACAAGAAATTAGTTGTAGACTTTTGTAATAAAATGGATTATAAGCCAATCTTGTTTAGAGCATATCATACTTTTTCTGGTAAAAGACTTAGTATATATCATACAAATGTAATGATGTCAATTGGAAATAAATTTGCTGCCATTGGATTGAATTCAGTTGATAACATTACTGAACGAGAAAATCTTATAAACGAATTAGCTAAAGAAAGAGAGGATATAATATTTCTTACTGAAACTCAAATAAAACATTTTGCGGGTAACATGTTGCTTTTAAAAAATTTAAAAGAAGAGCCCATTCTTGTTATGAGTAGTTCTGCATACAATTCATTAACAAAAATTCAAATAAAAAAAATTGAAAATCATTCTGAAATTATACATTCTAGCTTAAATACTATAGAGTCAGTGGGAGGTGGGAGTGCCAGATGTATGTTAGCTGAAATTTTTTAATGAATTTATTTATTCATTTTTTAAAAAATTATAACAGTAATCATAGTGAATTCTATAAATACTATTAACACCTTTTCTCTTTGATTTAAAATACTTAATTAAGTAGTTTTTTTTATCGATTATTAATCCCTTTACTTCAGGAATTAGTTTTTCATTTTTAATTAATTCATTTATCTGTGCTATTAGATTTTTTTGAATCTCTCTTTCTAAGATATCAGGATTATTAACTTCTAAAGTTAAACTGTTGAAANCCATATTCAACAAATCAAATACTTTCAACCCATTTCCCTCTAATGTATTTTCAGTTGACATCATTCTGTTAAGGGTTTTCACGCTAATTATTCTATTAAATACTGATTTTTGCAGGTTGCTTATTAATTTTAATGAACCTTCCTTCTTTATTTTTGAAATAAGGTTTTTTTCATATAGCCATTTAGGCGATCTCCAGAGATTTTGATTTAGAAACCTAATTGCATCTAGTTGTTTTTCCTTACTTACATTTATATATGGAATTCCTCCTTGTCCTTTATTCATTATTGTTTCATTTACTCCACCAATTATTGTGGCAACATGATAAATATATCTTCTGTAAACACTTATAAGTTCTTGGTAAAGCTCATTAAGGTCCTCATAGTTAGATCCTTCATCTGTAGTCCAACTTTCAAGATTTTTTGTTACAATTTTAAGGTTTTTTATTCCATAATAGCTTGCTTTGATAGGATCATTCCCAATATTTTCAGTTTGTGAATCTGGATCACTTCCATACGANCCAAACATATATAATGGTTTAAGGTTTTTATTTCCAATCCACTTAGAAAGAATAGAATCTATTTCTATTTCATTTTTATTTGAAAAATATCTGTATCCCCATTCAATGGANTAATNATCATATGGTCCTAATTTTCTTANGAATCTAATATTTTTATCCCCTGGTTGTGCAACATAATTGTATCTTGCATAATCCATGATAGTAGCAGCTATACCCATTTTTTGGGTAAAATTACCAGACCTTAGTGAATCTACNGGATATGCTGAACTTGCTTTCATATTATGCGGAAGCCCNAGNGCATGACCAATTTCATGAGATATAACTCTTCTCATCATTTCACCAATTTCAGATTCGGGTGTATCAAGAGTTCTTGCCTTAGGATTTGCAGCACCAGTCTCCAATAAATACCTATTCCTGTAGGACCTTAAATGGTTATGGTACCAAATTATATCACTTTCTAAAATTTCTCCTGTCCTAGGATCAGAGACACTTGGACCAACAGCATTTCTTGTTTTTGAAGCAACATATCTTATAGTTGAAAAACGAATATCTTCTGGACTAAAATCAGGACTAACATCTTTTGAAGGGGGGTCCTTAGCAATAATTGCATTTTTAAAACCTGCTTTTTCAAAAGAAATATTCCAATCTTCAACTCCTTTTTTGAAATAAGGCCTCCATTTTAGTGGAGTTGCTGGATCTAAATAATAAATAATTGGTTTTATTGGCTCTACTAGCTCACCCCTATTGTATGAATCTATATCTTTAGGTTCTAGCCGCCATCTTCTAATAATATTATACTCGTCTGATTTTAATTCATCTGATGAGTAATTTACTTTATTTATTGTAAACCACCCAATTCTTTTGTCTTCATAACGAACCATCATTTTATTTTTTGGCAATAAAATAATTGACTGATTCACTTCAAAAGTTAGGGTTTGTGNAGTATTTGATCTAGGAAGATTTTTAGCACTGTAGGTTAGTGTATGTTTGATTTCTATATTTTTTTCAAAACTCTTAGCGCTGTTAATAAAACTCCTTTTTTTATCAACACTACCTATCTTAAATTTTTCTTTATTTCCTTTACTTATAAGATTAAATCCTGGAGAGTTATTCATAAAATAATTACTTACATCAATGATAAAGTTATTAGGATTTGCGTTTATAATTTTAAAAACAGCAAGTATAGGCGGGAAATTATTTACAATTACACTTTTATTTATAGGNTCTTTTTCATTTGCTTCATTTGTATAGGCTAGTTTCTTTAATAATATTTTTTTTCCACTTAATTCAAATGAAATAACATTTTCGGCAGTTTTAGAGCCAGCATTAATATATCCTGAATAGTTTGCTGGAAGTTTTGAAAATCTTGTGACCATTAACAGCTCTTTATTTAAGACTTCTTTTTTTATCTCTAGATACAACTTATTTTCATCTAAATAAGTGTTTATAAATCCTTCAGATTTATTCATTTTACTTGTAAGGCTATCAATTGGTAATTCCTTTTTTATTTGTTGACAGAATATTACTGAAGATGAAAGAAATAATATTTTAAATAAAAAATTTTTCATTGTTATAGAACCTAATTTTTTGAGTAATATTCAAAGTTTTTAAGATCAAAGCTTGATATTGAAGCCAAAAGATGATCAAATATGTCAGATACTATTGCCTCGTAGTTTACCCATACTTTATCTGTTATAAATGCATATATTTCAAGGGGTACTCCTGTAGGAGTTGGAGTTAGCTGTCTGCACATTATAGTCATATCCTTGTTTATTTTTGGATGCTGATTCAAATAGTTATTNATNTAATGTCTAAACAAACCTAAGTTCGTAAAATTTCTTCCATTTATCAATTGACTTTTATTTGATGATTTCTTTTTATTAAAGTCATTTATCTCTTTTTCACGATTGTTGATAAAAGTCTTCAAAATTTCAATTTCTCTTAAGGAATTGATTTCATTTTCGCTCATAAATTTAATTGAATCAGCTTTTATTAGAATTGATCTTTTAATTCTTCTTCCATCAGACTCATTCATTCCTCTCCAATTAGTAAAAGAATCTGAGATTAGCTTATAGGTAGGAACCGTTGTTATGGTTTTATCAAAATTTTGAATTTTAACTGATGAAAGACTAATTGAAATCACATCCCCATCAGCTCCTACATCATTCATAGTTACCCAGTCACCTAATCTTACAGTATCATTAATAGTAATTTGAATACTTGCAACAAAACCAAGAATTGTATCTTTAAAGATCAAGAGTATTACAGCTGAGAGTGCACCAAGTGTAGTCAAGAAAACCCCAACTTCTTTTCCAGTTAATAGTGACAANATAATAATACCACCAATAAACCAAATAAAAATCATGAATACTTGAATGTAGCTTTCTAGGGGCTTNTCTTTAAGTAATGGATATTTAATTAGTTGATCTTTAATCGACTTCAACACACCTCTAATGATAAGAATTGTGATTAAAGCTATTATAGCCTCCAGGAGATTTATTGAAAAAGAATGTAACTTAGGTAGTATTATCAGTACCTCATTAAATTGAAATATTAAAAAGAATAAAGGTGGCAAGTANCTAAGAAAAGAAGGTACTTTATGTCTTATTAAANAATCATCAAAGTCAGAGCTTGTTTTTTTTGCTAATTGCCGAAATAAATTTTTTATAATTTTTGATGATATCCACGAAAGCAATATGGTAACTAAAAAAATTATGATAAATACACATAAATAACTTAAGATACTTGAAGTTGAAATATCAATACCTTGATTCTTGAAGAAATTGAAAAAAAATAAATACATGAATAAATTGTAGTTTTTTAATTTAAATGATTAGAGTTTTTGCTATCTCTTTAATTTCCAAAAGTAATTCTTTTAGATGATTAATTTTAGTTAATGGGTTTATTAAAACAACTCTTAAATATCTGGTATTATTAATTTCGCAAGATGAAATATAAAAATAATTGTTATTAATTATTTTGTATCTGAGTTTTANTTGAAAATCATTGTCTTTTGAATATTTTATATATCTAAAACATAAAATATTNCATTGAGGTTTGTAGGGAGTTTCGAAATCAGATTCTCGAGAAAGTAGATTATATAATTTTTTTGATAAATTAAACGACTCAGTTATAAAATTTTCCATTGATTTTTCGCCTTTAATTGCGAACGCCCAAAATAACTTTGTGCCTAATGCTGATTTTGTACACTCTATGGTGTANGGCATAGAGTCTATTCCTAGAACCTNATCGTCATGAAAAACATAGGTTCCTTTTTGTTGAAATGCACCGGCTTGAAATTTAAAATCTTTGAAAAGAACTGCAGTGCATAACGAAGGAACTTGCATCATTTTGTGTGCATCCCATGTTATTGAATCTGCTTTTTCAATCCCTGCAACTAATTTTTTATATTTTTTACTTATTAAAGCTGAAGCTCCATGAGCACCGTCTACATGAAACCAAATATTATTTTTATTACAAAAATTTCCAAGTTTATCCAATGGGTCAAAAAGACCAGTTGATGTAGCACAAGCATTTGCAACTAAGCACATCACTTTTTTTTCCTTTAATGTTTGTTCTTTATACACTTTATCCAATTCGGATAAGATCATCATTTCATTTTTGTCAACTGGAATTGGAACAAATGATTTTTGTCCAAGCCCCAGAATAGATAAAGATCTCAAAATTGAATAATGAACTGATTCAGCACCAATAACAACTAAATTTGATTCATTCCCATCAACCCAGCTCTCTGGAGAAATATTAGATCTAGCTGCAGATAAAGCAGTAAGGTTAGCTAAAGACCCACCATGAGTAAGAACTCCACTAGATTTACCTGGTTGAAATTTAAAGTCATAGAAGTCTTTATTATTTTCCCATCCTATTTTATCTAACATCCAGTTAATCATAAAACCTTCACANGTGCTTCCAGCTGGTCCCATTTCATAAATTGAAGATGGATTGTTTATTGTGCCGTGAATTAATTCTGGTATTCCAGCTAAATCATTGGGAACTGAAACTTGGTGCCCCATATAATGAGGATGAGACAGATTATTAGTATTATTTAAATATTTTAAAACAAAATCATATATTTCAGATGATGATTCAAAACCATTTTTTAAATATTTTTTTAATTTCAATTCTTTAGCTACTATTTCTGGAGCTAATTGGTTTAGAGCATGTGTTTTTCTTTTTCTGCTTTTTTGAATATGATCTTCCAAAATTTTACCAACATTGGCAATTATTTTTTTAGTATTCATTCTTAAAAATAATTATTAAAATATAATTTAAATCAAAAATTTAATTTTAGTAGATAATTCACTAGTTATTATTTTGTTAATTTATTGCTCATCTCTTCCAAGCTAATATTTTTGGTTTCTGGCATTATAGTTAAAGTAAAGATGTATTGAAAAATCATAAAAACAGCAAAAAATAAAAATATATAACCTGGATTACTTAATGTGGCAAGAAAGCTTGGCATTAAAAGAGTAATTAGAGATGCAAGAATCCAATGTACAGAAATTCCAAATGATAAACCTTTTGCTCTGAGGTGGTTAGGAAATATTTCAGCAATAAACACCCAAATTATACTACCTTGACCAATAGCATGTGAAGCAATGAACATAAAAAGAAATAATGGAACAAAAATTCCTTCCCAATTATAAATGAATGAAATTGCAATCATTGAAAGAGATATGATATAACCTATTGAACCAATTTTAAGGAGTGTCCTTCTGCCGGTTCTATCGATTAAATACATCCCGAGTATTGTAAAAATTAAGTTTGTTAATCCAATCCCAATACTGCTTAAAAATGCTGAGTCAGACTCCAAACCAGCAATTTCAAAAATTCTTGGCGCGTAGTATAAAAATGCATTAATTCCTGAGAGTTGATTAAAAAATGCTATAAAAAAGGCTAAGATTAAAGGTTTCAAATATTTGTATGAAAATAAAAGTTCTTTGTTAGTTTGGATATTTGAGAAATTATTCAATTCACTATCAGCTATGGTTTTACCATTTATTTCTTTAAAAATTTTTTTTGCTAGTGAAATATTATTTTTTGAAACTACTAACCATCTTGGACTTTCTGGAACGGTTTTTAATCCAATAAGATAAATTAAAGCAGGAAATGTTTCAATGCCCATCATCCATCGCCAGGATCCTTCACCAAAGTTTTGAAATATATAGTTTGATGTATAGGCTATTAATATTCCAAATACTAAATTGAACTGATATAAAATAACTAATCTACCTCTTTTGGATGTTGGTGCAATTTCAGATATATATGTTGGAGCAGCTATGGTAGATAATCCAACTCCAACTCCACCTATAAACCGAAATAATGAAAATATAAACGGATCATTTGCAAAAGCTGACCCTAAAGCAGAGACTAAATAAAGTATTCCTATTATTACTAATGTTTTTTTTCTTCCCCATTTATCACATGGATAGCTTGCGATAAGAGCTCCTATTACAGTGCCCCACAAAGCCATAGACATAACAATAGAACCGTGAAAAATATTTGAGGTATTCCATAATTTTTGTAGTTGTTGGTCGGCTCCAGAAATAACAACAGTATCAAATCCAAACAAAAATCCAGCTAATGCTGAAATAATTGAAATTTTATAAATTCTAGACATTCAATTTTTTCAATCTGGGGTTAATTATCTTAAACCAAAGAGGAGGAAATAATGATAATAAAATTGAGGTAGGATAACCATAAGGTAATTGAGGGCTTGATTCTCTATTTTCTAGTACTTGATATTTTTTTGAAGACTTATAATGATGGTCACTGTGCCTTGTTAGTTCATAGAGAACAATTCTGCCTATTATATGATTTGAATTCCATGAGTGATGAGTTTGGACTCTTTCATATCTTCCAGTGGGCAATTTTTTTCTAACTAATCCATAATGCTCTATGTAGTTTATTGTTTCAAGGAATAAAAATGATATTATACCAATAATAACTGCGTAAATAAGACCATTTAATCCAAACAAACTATTAATCACACTTAGGTATACAAATTGAATCAGATGGTACCATATCATCTCGTTTTGAAAGGAGAAAAAATCTTTCTTAGACCTAGTTAAAATATCTTTTTGAATTTTCCAAGCATTTAAATATTGATTAAATACTGATGATATCCAAAAACTATAAACAGTTTGATTATATCTTGAGGTAGCTGGATCTTCTGGAGTTGCAACATTTTTATGATGACCAAAATTATGCTCTAAATAAAAATGCATGTAGAGACAAGGGATTAGTAGTATTTTTGACAGAGTCCGATCTAATATCGATTTTCGGTGTCCTAATTCATGAGCAACGTTTATAGCATTTGTTGCTAGAAGAATTCCTATCGAAAGTGATATTCCAATTGCTTCATAAGTCATTAAAGAATTATTTGATAATATGTATATTCCAGATATTAATAAAATAAAAACCATAGGTATGTTTCCGTATAATAAATAATCAAAAATTTTATTGGTTAATTTATTTTGTATTTGTTTCTCACTATAAATTGTTTTCGTCTCCCTTTCTTTTAANATAGCCTCTAANGTGGGAATAAAAATAAATGTGTAGATAGGTGTTATAAAAGTTAATATTCCATCAGAAAAAATTGAAAAAAAAGTAGCTAATGGAACTGTGTAAGCAAATAAATATTTAAAATCATCAAACATTGGTTGTANTAATTTTCAACGAATTTCTGTGTAAGATAAATAATTTAATCAAAATAAAGATTAGTTATTATATTTAGAATCAACTAAATATGATTTTAAAAGTAAAAAAATGAAATTATTTTAAATCTTTGCAATATTAAATGAAAAAAATATTACTCATAGCATCATTTTTTTTTTATAATTGTTTGTTTTCGCAAGATAAAACT
This sequence comes from Flavobacteriaceae bacterium, assembly GCA_002711185.1. Classification (GTDB taxonomy): domain Bacteria; phylum Bacteroidota; class Bacteroidia; order Flavobacteriales; family Flavobacteriaceae; genus Marivariicella. Next base: position 26,620 of record PAHL01000040.1, on the reverse strand, counting down.
GAAATAATTGTTTTAGGAACAGTTCAAGATGGTGGTTTACCTCATATAAATTGTAGTAGTTCTTGCTGTTTTAATAAATCAAAATCCAGTAATTATAAAGTCTCTTCTTTAGGCCTAGTTGATTCATCTAATAAAAAATTTTACATTTTTGATGCAACTCCAGATTTTCCCAGTCAATTTAATTATATGAAGAATAGATATAATTATGATTTTAATGGTATTTTCTTGACTCATGCTCACATAGGTCATTATTCTGGATTAATGTTTCTAGGAAAAGAAGCTATGAACTCTGATTTAGTTCCTGTATTNACNATGCCAAGAATGTATAGTTTTTTAAACAAAAATAGTCCTTGGTCTCAATTAATAAATCAATCAAATATTATTGTAAACAAAATTTTTAATGGTAAATCACATCATATTTCAAAGAATTTAGCTATAAAACCACTTTTAGTTCCCCATAGAGACGAATTTTCTGAAACAGTAGGATATTTAATACAGGGGCTAAATAAAAAAATTCTTTTTATTCCTGACATTGATAAATGGAGTAAATGGGAATTTTCTTTAAAAGATATTATAAATGAATTGGATTTATTGTTTATCGATGGTACTTTTTACGACAATTCTGAGATAAGTTATAGACCAATTGATGAAATTCCTCACCCTTTTGTTTCAGAGACGATGAAATATCTTGANAATCTCTCCTTAACTAATAAAAATAAAATATATTTCATTCACATGAATCATACTAACCCAATGCTAGACCCTCAATCCGAAATAACTTTAAAGGTCTTATCGAATGGATTTAATATTGCAAAAATTGGTCAAACTTTCGAACTTTAATAGCTAATAGATTTATATTTGCAAGTGATATTTTTAAAAATCTATGATTAAAACTGATATTTTGATAATTGGTGCAGGGCCGGTCGGTTTGTTTGCTGTCTTTGAGGCNGGATTAATGAAATTAAGGTGTCATTTAATTGATTCNATTCCAATTCCTGGTGGTCAATTATCAGAAATTTATCCTAAGAAGCCAATTTATGATATTCCAGGTATACCATCAATTTTAGCTGGAGAGCTAATAAGAGATCTACTTGAGCAGGCTAAGCCATTTAAACCTGGATTTACTTTAGGAGAGAGGGCTGAGATAATTTCTAAATCAANAGATGGAAGTTTTGATGTGACTACAAATANGGGNACTAAACATAATGCTAAAATTATTTTTATTGCTGGGGGACTTGGTTGTTTTGAACCAAGAAAACCAAAGATTCAAAATATTGATTTTTTTGAAAATAAAGGTGTTAATTATGTAATCAAAGAACCAAAGGATTACATAGGAAAAAGGATATTTATTTCAGGAGGTGGAGATTCTGCTCTAGACTGGGTAAATTATTTTGCTGAAAAATCAAATACTGTTGGATTAGTTCATAGAAGTACTAATTTTAGAGCGCATAAAGACTCTGTTTCAAAAATGTATGAGCTAAGAGATCAAGGTAAAGTTGAACTATACACTAATTCAGAAGTTATTAATTTATTTGGCAGTGATAAATTAAAAACTATNACAATAAAGGATATAGATGGAAATGAATCAACTGTCAAGCTAGATAATTGGTTTCCATTGTTTGGATTATCACCTAAATTAGGTCCTATTGCTAATTGGAACCTTGAAATTGCCAACAATGCTATCAAAGTTGATAATACTTTAGATTACCAAACAAGTATTGAGGGTATATACGCAATAGGTGACATAAATACTTATCCTGGAAAACTTAAGCTTATACTTTGCGGTTTTCATGAAGCAACATTAGCAGTTCAATCTGCTTACAAAAAAATATTTCCNGATAAAAAAGTAATATTGAAATATACAACTGTTCAAGGGATTCATGGTTTTGATTAATTTTTTGCAATTACTATTANATCTTCCATTTTTTTAAAAGAAGGCCTTCTTACAGTTTGTTTGATAAAAGTNTTATCAGTTGATTTTGGTATTGGTCTGCTCCATTTTTCCTCACGGGTCCCTGATAAATGAATTGATTCAAAACCTTCATTTTTAAATAAAAGTGCTGAANTTTTATCAATTCCACCTCCAGGTTGGATTAAAATTTTTGAGTCATAGTTTTTCCAATCAATAAGATTTTTGATTCCATTAACTGCTTTATTTGCTTTTCCTGATGATAAAATTCTGTTTACTCCAATTTTAGATAATAAATCAATTGCTTTTTTAGAATCTACTATACTGTCAAAAGCCCTGTGAAAAGTTATTTTTAAACCCTTTGATACTTTAATTATTTTATCTAATTGAGTAATATTAATTTTAAAATCCTCAGTTAAAACACCAATAACAATACCTTTAACACCATTTTCTTTTGCATNTTTTATATCNTTAATTATTGTATTGAATTCATAATCATTATATACAAAGTGTCCTTCTCTTGGTCTTATTAAACAATGAATAGGAATTTTGGAAATTTCAACAGCTTTTTTTATTAAGGCACTTGAAGGNGTAACTCCTCCCACAGTCATGCAAGAACAAAGCTCAATNGAGTTAGCACCAACTTTATTTGCTATTAATATTGACTCTAAAGAATCTGAGCAAATTTCAATTTTCATTATATGTNTTTGTTTTTTAGTTATTTAGAATTTTTATAAATAAATATATNNCGTTAAATTAATNTTATAGGAATTAAAGCTTGTTTTGTTTTTTTTTCATAATTTTAAANTAAAACTAAACTAAATTTTTCAATAATGAAACAAAGAAGTAAGTGTGCTTTGGCCGGATGTTTAGACCATATTGGTGATAAATGGTCTTTGCTNATCATTAGAGACATGATTTTTTTTAAAAAGAAAACATTTAATGATTTTCTTACTAGTAGTGAAGGTATCGCATCGAATATATTAACTAACAGACTAAAAAGTTTGTTGGAAGACGAATACATAGAGTTTAAAATTAATCCANCAAATAAAAAAGTTAAATGGTATTATCTAACCGATAAGGGAATTGATACTTTTCCTATCATTAAAGAAATGATGAAATGGACAATAAAAAATTCTGATTTTGATTACAGTGGTAAATCTGTCGATATTGTAAACAGGTTTAACAATGAACCTAGTGAATCTGTAAATAATGAAATCATGTCCTCATATACTATCTCTCGAGAGGAAATTATTGCTAAAACAATTTAAAATTNAAATAGAAGATTTTAAATTGAATTTATTCTTTTAGCTTTACCTTTTGATTATTTTAACTTTAAAATAGATGATAGGTAATACCATTTTTTGGTTTAGGAGAGATTTGAGATTTGATGACAACCTTGGTCTTTACAGAGCTTTAAGTTCCTCAAATTGTGTAATTCCAGTTTTTGTTTTTGATAAAAATATCATTGATGAGCTTGATAAGAATGATCCTAGAATTACANTCATTTTTGATAGTTTAAGTTNTTTAAACAAGAAATTAAAAAAACTTAANNCTAAAATATTATTTTTCCATGGAACNCCAATTAATGTNTTTAAAGATTTAATTAAAAAATATCCTATTGAAANGGTNGTTTTTAATCATGATTATGAACCCTACGGTGTTGAAAGAGATATAAANATTATTNAATTNCTTAAATCAAATAAAATTGAGGTTAAAACNTANAAAGACCAAGTAATATTTGAAAAAANTGATGTCGTAAAAGGCGATGGTACNCCNTANAAGGTTTATACGCCNTATTCAAAAAAATGGATTGAGAAATATGAGAACCAAGAAAATTCCTATTATCCATCGGATAAATTACTTAATAATTTTAAATCCCCCATAACATTTATTAACCCTAATCTTGAAAATATTGGCTTTACAAAATCAAAAATTAAAATCCCTAAAAATAAATTAAGTTCAGTCTTGATAAAAGAATATGAGGCCACAAGAAACTATCCATATATGGATAATACAAGTAGAGTAGGGGTTTATTTGAGGTTTGGTTTAATCAGTATAAGAAAATTAGTCAACACAGCAGATAAAGAAAATAATAAAACCTACCTAAAGGAATTGATCTGGAGAGAGTTTTTTATGCAGATTTTATGGCATTTCCCTAATACCTTGATAAAGAGTTTTAAACCCAAATATGATAAGATTCAGTGGAGGAACAATAAAATAGAATTTAAAAAATGGTGTAATGGTGAAACTGGATATCCAATAATTGATGCTGGAATGAGGGAGCTTAATATAACTGGATTTATGCATAATAGAGTTAGAATGATAACAGGAAGTTTTTTATGTAAACATCTTTTGATTGACTGGCGATGGGGAGAAGCATACTTTGCTAAAAAACTATTGGACTATGAACAATCTAGTAATATTGGAAATTGGCAGTGGGTTTCTGGTTGCGGAGTTGATGCAGCCCCATACTTCAGGATATTTAACCCTTATGAACAAATCAAAAAATTTGATAAAGAATTAAAATATATTAAAAAGTGGGTTCCAGAGTTTCAAGATTCAAAAAAATATATTTCACCCATAGTAGATCATAAGTTTGCAAGGGAAAGGTGTTTAATTGAATACAAAAAGGCACTTCAATAAAATAAACTAATAAATATTTTGAATATAAATAACCCTAATAAAGCTGAAGTATCTTGGTTTGCTCCCTTGTGTAATGGAGATGATGAGTTTATTGGCTTGCATGATCCAGTTTATAAAAGTGACTGGAAAAATACATCTAATATTGTCAAAAGAGCTGATAAACTTGGTTATAATAATATATTATGTCCATCCTCATATCAGGTTGGACAGGATACAATGACATTTGCCTCAGCAATTGCTTCATCAACTAAGAATATCAATTTACTAACTGCAATCAGATGTGGCGAGATCCACCCGCCAATGCTTGGAAGAGCAATTGCAACTCTAGACCATATTTTGGAAGGTAGATTGACTTTAAATATTATTTCATCTGATTTACCGGGAACATCTTTATCATCAGAATTACGCTATAAAAGATCTGACGAAGTCATCCAAATTTTAAAGCAAGGCTGGACTAAAGATCATATAAATTTCAAAGGAGAATTCTATTCAATTGAGCTTCCAACTGACCCAGTTAAGACTTATCAACAAAATGGAGGCCCATTGCTTTATTTCGGCGGATACTCACCATTTGGCATTGATCTATGCGCAAAATATTGTGATGTTTATTTAATGTGGCCTGACACAATTAATAAATTAAAAACACAAATAGAAAATTTAAAATTAAAAGCAAATAATTATAAACGATCTATTCAGTTTGGTCTAAGAGTCCACGTAATAGTAAGGGAAACTGAATCTGAAGCCAGAGCCTACGCAAAAAAAATTATCTCTAAAATTGATTTTAAAAAAGGAAATGAGATTAGAGATAGGGCGTTGGACTCCAAATCTCTTGGTGTTTCTCTTCAGGTTGATTTAAGAAATAATGCTGATGATGAATATTTTGTTGAAGAAAACTTATGGACAGGGATTGGAATTGCTAGATCAGGTTGTGGAGCTGCAATAGTTGGTAACCCTGATCAAGTATATTGTAAACTTAAGGAGTATATGAAAATTGGAATTAAATCATTTATTTTATCTGGATACCCACATGATAAAGAGATTGATTATTTTGCTAAATATGTTTTACCAAGAATTGATAATATTTCTCTACCAGATATACTTAAAAGAAAACCAAAAACTTCACCCATGTCTCCTCTTGGATTGGGTAAAAGAAATTGATGATTGATCTAGTAATTGTTTTAGGATATTTTTTGTTAATATTTATTATTGCACTTAAAGGAAATAAATATAAAAATTTAAGCAGTGAAGATTATTTTTTGAGTGGAAGAAAATTAAAATGGCCTTCAATTGCTTTATCAACAATTGCTACAAATGTTCAAGGGTATCAATTTCTTGGAATGATGGGTTCCGCATATTTATTTGGATTAGCCCAGGCAAGTTTGGAAATTAATGCAGTTCAAGGAATATTATTAGCTACATTTATTTTTGTCCCCATTTTTTTAAAACACAAAATAACAACAATATCAGAGTTTATTAAGATTAAATTGGGAAAAAATCTAGCCTTATGCTATTCTATAATAAATATACTTTTATTTTCTACAATTACCCTTGGAGCTGCTCTATTTTGGGGAGCATATGCAGCCGATGTTGTTTTTGGTGATTTGTTAAGCTTTATAAGTATCCAAAGAACATCAAGAATAGCAATTTTAATTATANTNTTAGGTATTTTTTCTGCTTTTTACACATATTTTGGGGGTCTAAGTGCTGTTGTAAAAACAGATATTATTCAATTTTTTATACTTCTAATGGGTGGAATAATTGTTTTATTTATATCTCTTTATCATTTGGGNGGATGGAACGAATTATACCTTCAATCTCCAGAGAAAATGAGGTTACATTTACCTGCTAATCATAATACATTACCATGGACACATATGTTTGGATTATTTTTCTTAAATATAAACTATTGGTGTGCAAACCAGACAATTATGCAAAGATCAATTGCTGCCAAAAATATAAATCATGCTCAAACAGGATTGTTAGTGGGTGGTCTTTTAAAATATTTCATGGCAATTATAGTTGTCATCCCTGGGATTGCATTATTTAATATACTTGATCAACCACTTACTGATCCAGATATGGCATTTCCNTACCTTGTNAATAATTTTTTACCAACAGGATTAAAAGGGATAATACTCTGCGCACTTTTTGCTTCTTTAATGAGTACTGTGGATTCTACATTTAATTCTATAGCAACCCTGTGGTCCATCGACATATATTCAGTTTATATAAATAAAAATTCAAATGATTATCAAAAAATCCAATCTGGAAGAAAAGCAATATTCATAAGCTTAATTTCTGCATTAACGATGGGTCTTATTCTTTTATACATAAAATTTGATAACCCATCTTTGGCTTTTACCCATAAGTTGAATGAAATAAGGTATTATATCAATTGTGGAATTGTTGTCTTAATTTGTTCTGCTTTAATTTTAATCAAACCTAAGCTAAAGTATGTTTTTATTGGATTTATTTTAACACTACCAATTAATATTTTTATACAATATTATTTCCCCGAAATAAATTACTTTTTGAGAGCTTTCTTTTCAATAATAATAGGATTGACTATTTCTTTTGTATTTAATATTAAAAGTTTTATTTCACATAATAAATTAATTGTTTTTGGCACAAAAAATATTCGAAATTTTGGATTAATAATTCTAATTAGTTTAATAACAATTCATATTATTTTTCACTAAAATTTATATTGGATTGTAAAATAAAATGTTCTTGGTGCTGATGGAATTATTCCCGGACCGGGATAGCCGGTTGCTCTTCTTGAGAAATAACTTTTATTGAATAAATTATTAGATCCTGATTCAATTTTGAATCTATTTAATGAATAAGAAATTGAAAGATCGAACACATCATAAGCTGGTATTAAGCCAATAACTCCACTTAAATTACTTTCTGTAGCGTTTGATGAGTCTGTAAATTGATCAGATAGGTAAGTGTATTGAAAATTAATCATAAAATTCTTAAAACCATATTTGCTTCCTGTTTTTAAATTTAATTTTGGAACATACTCCACCATATTCCCTGTAACTCCTGGTTCTTCTGAGTTTGTATATTTAGAATTTATTGATGATAAATTGACAAAGTAATTGAAGCTATGATTTATGCTGTTTTCAAATAATATTTTTCCTAGGTTTAAGTCAATTAATGATTCAATTCCAAGTATTCTTGCATTTCCAACATTTCCTCTTTCAGTTTTAACACTACCATCCTGAAATGCCCTCTGAACAAAACCGATTCTGTTATTATAGGACAATAAAAAAGAACTTATATCAAATGATATATAGTTTTTTAAAATACCCCTAAATCCGATATCGAAAGTATAACCTGTTTCATCAGATATGTTTGGGTTTATTGAGAATGCAGGATTAAAAATACTTATATCAGCAAATGTAACAGAACGATAGTTTTCAGATACGTTTAAATAAAATTCTTGACCATTTAAGAATTTATAACTTGCTCCTAATCCTAATAGAATAAAATTTCTTTTTCTAGTTTCATTATTCTCAATTGTGTCGTCAAATATTACATTTCCTGCAGCGTCTCTGTTTGTTTTTTTATAACTACCCTGACTTTCAGTTTTAATATACTCATATCTTAATCCGGGTGTTAAGGATATTTTTTCATTTATGTAGAAGATGTTTTCTGCAAATAGAGCAAAGTTTTTATTTGGATAGATGTAGTCTGATTGAAAATTATAAAACGGGAATTCTATTGTTCTTAGATTAAAGTCTGCATCGGATTTATTCGACCCAGGGCCTTGTATTGATGTAGTATTTGAATTGTAATATTTTGTTCCAATTACCCATGTTGCATCTTTATTTCTAATTTTATATTTATTTAGTAGTCGGATCTCTAATCCATAGTTGTTAAAGTCACCCTTTATCAGATCCCTTTCTTCAAAAGAGTCTACCTGACTTACTCGGTTAGTTCTAAAACCAAGAGCATTTCTTTTAGCATTTAAACCAAAAAAATTTGCTGATAAAATAGAGTTTTCAGAAAAATTATGCTTGTATTGAATGCTATATAATAACCAGTCAATTTCAAACCAATTTCTTGATCTATTACTTTGATATGGATTTTCATTGAACATTTCATCTGTTAGCCCTCCTCCCTGTTTAGCCAGATAATTTAAATAAGTTATTTCGCCGCTAACTATAGATTTTTCGTTTATTCGATATTTATTTATTAGATAGAAGTTAAAGGAATTAAATTCTGAGTTTTCTCTGAATCCATCTCCTGATTTATAATTAAAAAAAGCATAGGTCTTATTTTTTTTTTTATTAAGACTAATGCTTGTAAAATTTGTAAAAAGTCCATATGATCCAAGTGTGTTTCGGGTAATAATTTCAAACGGTTTGTAATTATTAGGTTTTTTTAAAATAAAATTAACTAATCCTCCAAACTGAGTCCCATATTGCAAAGATGCTGCACCTCTCAATATTTGTATTTCATCAACAGCTTCGGCTGGGGGACTGTAATAACTTTCTGGGTAACCCAAAACATCAGCACTAATATCATATCCATTTTGACGTGTATTAAAATTTGAAGTTCTNTTTGGATCAAGTCCTCTTCCACCAATATTTAATTGTAATCCCGCATCATCATTTTGAAAAATATTTAAACCTACTACTTGACTGTAAATTTGTCTTGCATTATTTGTGGCCAAATTTGCCATTGATTCATTTATACTTATTACTTCTGATTTTTTCCCCGAGTAAATTGATGTTCCCTCAAAGTCTTTTAATCTACGAAGCTCAAAAACTCTTTTTTTTCTTGCATTTACAACAACCTCCGAAAGCTTTTGAGTTCTTGATGGAAGATTAATTATAATTTCATTTGTTGACAGTGGATTTATAGTCTTTTCAACTACAGGATAATTAATTGAAATAAAAATAAGTGATACTGGGTCACTATTTTCTCTTTTTATTTCGAAAGATTCACCTATACTCACTGTTTTTATAAAACCAGTATTTTTATCATAGACTTCAACAGGCTCATTAGTGAACTCCTTATTATCTGTATTTATTTTGATTTTGATTAGATTCTGTGAATATCCAATTTGACATTTAAACAGAATTAATAAAAATATAACTTTAAAATCCCTTGATATCATCACTAAATGGTATTATCCAACTCTTATGTCTAAAGGATTCTTTTTTACTGTATAAATCAACGCTTGAATCAATAAATCTTTCACTTGACCTTCCATTGAGTGCAACATAACTATCAACAAAAATCTGAATATTTTCGTGTCCTTGGCTAGTAAAATGGTCTCCAAGATAATGTGCATATTCTAAAATAAAATCAGGTTGGAAGCTCATTTGTTTTTCTTGATAGGAGGTAAGAAAATCATCATTTTGGACATAAAAATATTTTTTACTTATACTATCTACTACTTTGAAGTTTGAATACCCTCTCTTTTCAATTAGCATAACTCGCCAGGAGAATCTGTAGCCCTCTTCATTCCAAAAAAGTTCACCGGGATAAAATACATATCTTAATGGGATTATTAATTGTAGTGTAAAAAAAATACCAACAATTATAAGACTATATTTATTTGATTTGGGACTGCTTGAATAAATTTTAGTATTAGATTTTTTCTGAACATAAAAGAATATTTTCAAAATGTATTTGATTAAATTTTTATAAATATTTAAAATTTTATGCTGTGTTTTGTTATCAAAAAATATTAATGAACCAACTATCATAATATATGGAAACATGCCAATTGGAAATAAAACTGCAGTAAATAGATGGAAAAAAACAACCAGGAGAAATGCGATAATTCTAGTTCTTTTGTAAAGTAATAAAAAAGGGATCATCAAGTCATAAAACATACCTCCCCAACTCATCAAGTAATGCACCCATTGTTTTTGCATTAAGTTTTCCCCAATAAATGGTAAATCATATTTAGATGGAAGCCATATTGAAAGAGGCATTGCTTCGATAAGCCAATCAGAGTTGAGTTTAGCCAACCCTGCATAAAAATATACAATGCATATTAAAAGTTTTATACTGTCAACAGTCCATTTAGGTACCCTATTGTATTTTTTACCTAAGTTAGAGTCAATAGAATNAATTGAGTTTAAGGGCAAAAAACACATTAAAAAGCTTATNGAGCTTATAAAATAATAGTGATTTAAATATGTTGTTTTATCCATTAACTCAATGTAGGTGAAGGAAAGGAAGAAGACAACAATCGAGTATTTATATTTGTAGCCCAGAGCAATAAATAGCGATGCCAAAGAGCATATTATAAAAATNATATATGTGTACTCACCCAAAACTTTAACCCAACTAAAACCATAATATGTAAAATGAAATTTAGGCTCTATGTATAAAGTCTTGATCCACCCATTATACCAAAACCTAATCATGCTAAAAAGCATCAGAATACCGAATGAAATTCTAAATACAGCCAAGGGAGCTGGATCAACATATCTATTTTTTAAATAATCTTTGATAGAATAGAATTATTAAAATTTGGACTTAGGCAATAAATATATNTATATTTTAAATTTTTNTAGTCNCCGTCAGCATCTACATAGTCAACATTTATATTCAATGCTTGTAGCATGTCAACCTTCATTAATACAACAGCAGCTTGGATTTTATCATATGCTTCGAGCATCTTTAATTTATTCTCATCGAGTTGTAAAGTGAAATCATCATTTAATTCACCAATTGCTGTCTTTGANATTTCGAATTGATCAGTTATTAAATCTCCCAGGGGCGNATCATTTTTTNTTGTCTCAAGGAAGTCAACATAGTCACTNAAGCTAGGNCCNNTTTGAGAACTATTGTTATCAAANGCTACTCCATCGAAAAATTTTNTAATTGCATTTAAGGCTTCAGTGGCTAAAGTCTTAGATACAGATCTTTTGTAATAGCCTTCAACACGATCAGGAAGAGTGCCACCGGAGAAAACACCTGCCGGTATACCTATTTTATTTGCTCTAAATCTTTTCTCGTAATAGTAAATAAAGTCATTTGTCATCATATTAATACTCGATGTTGCAGTATTTTCTGTAGATGAGATGAATGTGTCTCTATAAGAGTTATCCCAATCATCAATAACTGNATTAGTTAATTCTAACATTTGGTTTGANACAAGTTTNAGATANTTTANGTNATTATTNATNTCAAATGAGTCATNAGCTGTGAGGTATATATTTAAGATCTCACTNTCACTTGATGCAATACCATGNAGAAGATAGTCNAGAGTTGGAAACCCTTGTGAGCTGTAATTATTAGGNTTTTCAATATCATCAACCCTGTTAGATATATTTAAATCAGTTCTTTCAATATTNACGGGATAAATATTCATCCGAGATGCATAATAGATTTCTTCTGATTTGCCTATATCAAACATTTCGACATGTTGCCAGGATTTATANGCTTTTATCCAATTATCTTTTACTAGATCAAAATTTTCTTCGCTTACATCAGAAACGAAGTTNTCTATAGATGTATTTAAAGACTCAAAATCTTCTTTAAATTTTTTATATGCAGGGATAATTATTTGATCTGCCCAAAAGACAAGCATTGCGCTTCTATCAAAAGAAGCTTCTGTTGAAGTAGATGATGAACCAGAGGCATTTGTATTTGATGAGTTGGTTGTTGTTGGGGGAGTTGTTTGGTTTTGAGTTATACTCTGGTAAATGTTTGAATCGTCCGAGCTTTTTGAGCATGATAAATATATTATCATAAAGGCTGTTAGAAATATCTTTTTTTTCATCAAAATATCTTTTTATTTATTTTTAATTAATCTAAATAAATGATGACAAATATAATATCNGAAGTTTTTTTTTCAAAACTAAATAGANATTTTATTTGNCATCATTTNATTAAACAAAGAAATATTATAGCGTATGCTTTTGCTATTTTTTAAAGTCCNGTAGCAGCCTTTACAGTTGCAGCCATNNTATCTAATTCAGCCTCAGTTCTATCCCAAAATCCGTTTCCAGCTTCTAGTTCAGCTAACATAGCATTAACTTCGTCGTAACTCATATATGGATTACCACTTGCATCTTGAGTAAATTGAAGACTAAAAATTAATCCGTATCCTTCAGACAATGCGTGAAGATATGAAGCGTNNGTGNTTCCTGAAGTAACTTTGTCTGCAGCTGAACTTAAATAGTAAGCTGCTTTATTACCAACTACTTTAGATAATTCAACCTTAATTATTTTTGCTTGTTCATCACGTAGAGTGTAATTTTTACTAACAATTGCTGCTCTACCTAAAACAAATGCGTCGTATATTTTCTTGGAAATACCTGGAATATCACCCTCAACTTTCTTTAAGTAATAGTTTAAAAGTGATCCTTTTCCTGTCTCAGGGTTATATTGGTTATCTTGTCCATATAAATATCCGAAACCTTCGTCCCAAAAATGTTCCATTTTAGTAACATTTAATTCCTCAGCAACATTATCATCAGTTCCAGCATATCCATAAACCCCTGCATCATTATCTGCTTGTACTGGATCGAGCTTGGAGTTTGAGAGATATCCACCTTCTCCAATTATTTGATCCAAGTTAAAAGCTCCAATTAAACCTTTACTGAATATTTGATTCATTTCNANNCCTTTAGCATTNGCCTTNAGATTTGTTCTTGCTCCACTNGCATCTGACACCAAGCCAGCAACNCCACCAGAGCCATCAGTTGAAGNATTNACAGCAGGTATTACGTTGTCAACGAATTCTTTTATCCATCCATCAAATTTAGCTTTGTTAACAGCTGTATTTGCTGATTTAGCACCNGTTTTATTTCCAACTTTTTTAGTTGAATTCAATGAAGTNTCTGAAAAACCTTGTCCATTATCAAACATATNAAGTATTCCAGCCTCNGTTGAGGNGNCATCATTCATTGCACTTTTAAGAGCATCTGCCTGACCTAACCTAGTTGTTTGACCAGTGTAAAATACTGTTGATTTNCCATTTCTAGTAAAAGAATATTCAGGAGGAGGGAAGTTAATATTAACAGTATCAACAACAGTAACCGTAGTAGTTGGTCCCGGAACTTCAATTGTTCTGACTAAACCTTCTTGAANTTCATACTTAATTACTTCTTCTTTNTCACATCCGATAANTAGAATTNTGAGTGTAAATAAACNTAATAATTTTTTCATGNTTTATTATTTATAATTAGTCTAAATTAATTTTGNCAAATNTAANAAGTAGATTTGATNATACAAAATTAATTTAGACTAATTATAAATAANNGTATAGNTTTCNNTCTNTNAGTGGATTATTAAAAANATTACTTGGAGGATTCNCNNGCTTTTCTTGCTTGAATGAAGCTTCTAATAAACGAAATCAAAGCAAGNGCAGAGGTNATAAGCATAATTAANACTCTAACAATCCCCATNGAATTATCTCTTTCNATAGAACCTTTAAGTGGCATGATAAGTCCCANTAATACAATAAAAGTTAGTAANACGGCAATGTGAGCAATTATTTTGTTTTCTTTTTTGACTCCACTATTAACNAATAACANTATTACNCCAATAATTACTGGAATNAATGCCGTAATAGCTTTTGAATCTGAGTCTATATATCCCCAACTACCCATTGATATTAGCGCAATTGCATTTACTAAACTTGTTGTATGTGCTTTCATAACTTTATTTGTTTAACAAAACTAATACAATCCAAAATAATAGAGAAATTCTTTTAATTAAAAGAAACATTTTTGATATTGTCTGAATAAACTCTATCAATTAAAATATGTCTTGGATCAATAGCAGCCTTAAGAGGAAGGGTGTCTAATATAAATGAGAATTTCATTAGTGAATCAGTTAGTTTAACTCTCTCCTGGAAAATTAAATTTTCTTCCTCTTCATCTGAAAAAACACCTATATCTATCCATTCGTTAAGACTTGCATTAGTCTCATTCCCAATTGAATCTGATTTAATTTTTGAAGCTTCAACTTCAATATCAATTTTAAATTTCCCATTATCTAACTCCATGGCTACTGCATTTGTTAACCTGTTATCGTAAAGAGTAATTTCTTTAAACCAATCGTCAATTAGATATTTTAATGAATCAGGTACTTTTGGCTCTAAAATTTCTAAGAAATTCAATGAGGTAGGGTATGGGGTCTTGTATTTATACTCCTCTAAAAATTCCTTTAATGCTTCATTGACTTTGTCTTCTCCGATGTAATCCTGCAGTGCGTAAAGAATAACACTACCTTTTCCGTAATGAATATATTGTTGGTTTTCTACTTTATAAAGTGGAAGCTCTTTTTCTAATTCTAAAGACCTACCCCTTAAATATCTATCATGGTCATACTTTAGATATTCTCTCATTTTCATGGGATTTTTTACCCTTTTTTTCATTGTCATTAGTGAAGAATACTCTGAAAATGACTCACTTAATAATGTTGCGCCCTGCATATTAGCTCCAATAACCTGATGAGCCCACCACTGATGTGCCATTTCATGAGCAATTACTGCTTCTATTACATTATTTTCCTCTTCATCCTCTAAATCAATTATAAATCCAAATGATTCAGAGTAGGGCATAGTTCCTGGAAAAGCTTGAGCAAATGTTGAAAACCTAGGAAATTCTATTATTCTGGCTTGATTATGATAGTAGGGACCAAAGTTTTCAGTATAATAGACCAATGAATTCTCCACTGCATCCAGCATCATTTCAATATTAACAGAATGTTTGCTGTCATAATAAATTTCAATATCTACATCTTTCCATTTTCTTTTTGCAACCTCATAGTCGGCAGAAATAAATGAATAAAAATTAAGTGAGGGATGGTCAATTTTATATTTAAAATAGTTTCTATTATTTTCTTTCCACTCTTTGGTTAGTGTTCCAGGAGCAATTGCTATTTGATCGTAACTAGTGGATATTATTGTTTCAACGTTTATAAAGTCAGAAAAACCTCTTGAACCATAGTTTTCGTAACAATTTAAATTACAGTTGATTTCTAATTCAGGCATTCTATCTTTTAAAGGAAGACCAAGTTTTTTTCTTTTGTTTTTATCATTGATTTCTTTGCTTGAGTCATATCCAACTCTAGGGAGTATCTCTTCATTATTTAAAAAAGATCCATTTTTTACAATACTAGTAGTTTCACCTCCATTTGAGAACCCTTTTGTTTCATATGTATTTTCTATTTTTAAAATTAACGTATCACCGGGGAGCATGGGAGGATCAATACCATAAAAATGAACTCCATTTATTTTATCTTTACTGATAATTGATGCATTTGGAAAATCAAAATTAAGATTCCATTGTTTATTTATATTTAATAATATACTATCAACAGCTTTTTTGTTGTGATTAACTAATGTTAAATACGCTAATACATCAGCTCTTTTACTTTTTGGAAAAAGATCAATATTATAGTTTGCTTTTACAATTTTAGGAAATGGTAAATCTTTAAATTTTTTATATAACTTTTCATACGAAACAGCTGTTTTTTCAATTTCATCACTTGATTTGTAGGAATTTAAAACTTGAGTATTATAAAAAACAAATGATGCGGTTAGAATAAATAAAAAACCGACCGTTGACGTGGTAATGATGTATGATTTAGTTGGATTAATACTTTTTAACCTTTCTTTAAAAGACTTTTTTGAACCCCTTATCATCATTGTAGCTGATAACATGAGAAATAATAAACCAAATAAAACCCAATATAAACTAAACCAAAAAACTCCCTTATTACTTGGTCCAAACCCATTTAAATCTGAATATATCATATATGGTGAGGATCCTATTGAAAGCATGTTCGAATTGACATCAAGAATCAAAAGAATAATATCTATCAGTAATAAAACTACAATAGAAACCATATATGCAAGATATTTATGATTAATGATTACTTGGATTGCAACTAGGGTAGTGCACATTGTTAAATAAACAGGAAATAAATTATACATATAGTCCAAAAAATACAATGAGAAGTCAATTTCCATATATCCCATTATCAATTGATATATTATTGATATTAGTACAAGAATAAAATGAAGTACCACAGACAAAGAAAATAAGGATAGTGTTTTTGAGAAAAGTGGAATTAGTGTAGAATGAGAAGTAGAGTCAATTACTTCATTCAGCTGAACATCCCTATCTCTCCAGATTAATTCCCCACTAAAAAAAACTAAAATTATTATAATAAAAAGTCCAGAAGAACCACTTATTTGATCAACCATAAAATATGTTAGGGGATATGACTTCAGACCAAGATACTCATATCCACTAAAGAGACCGGCGATAAGCTGAATAACACTGAATACAAGTAAGATTTTAAATGTAACATGTTTGTATATGCTTATCATGTTAATTTTAAAAAAACTCTTGAAATCAGACAAATTTGAATTATTAATTAGTTTTATGTCAGGTCTTTTGGAAGTTGTAAAAGATGAACTTTTAACTAAATCCTCATTTATCATCTTATTCTTTTTACTATTTTTTGACGTAAAACTGAATCTTTTATAGGAAATAAATAAAATAACAGAGGCAATTCCAATCCAAATTAGTCTATTGTATAATAGAAGGCCACTTAAAGAAGGGTTAAGAGTATTTTTTTCAAGTGGAGTATAATATTTTGAAGTTACATTATATGCTTCAATCCCAAATACATCAACTAAAGCGGCAATTGTTTCATTATCAATGTCAGAGGATAGCTGTCCAGCTATTATGTAACCTACAAGAATTAACATTGCTCCAACGAATGATACCATTGTATTTTTAAATTCTTGAGCCAATGAATAGATTATTGTTCCTCCAATAAACATATTGGGTAAAATGAATATAAAATAATTATTTATGAAAGTATTTATGTAAAATGGACCAAACCTATCGGCTTCTATCCATCCCATCAAAGGGGCAATTTTTGAACCAATAATTATTCCAAAAAACACACCAGTTAAGGGAATTGTAGATAGAAACAATGCTGCAAAAAATTTTCCCAGATAATATCCAAACTTGTCTATAGGGGTTGAAAAAATTATATCTTGAAAATTATTTTTGTGATCTCTAAGAGCAGAGTTGTTAAAAAAGGCTGCCGCAAATAGTAAACCATTTAAAGAGAGAATAATCGAATATATAGTTATGACATGTGGAGCATTTCTATAAACATTTCCAAGAGATCCTCCAATTGAGACATCGTTTGTCACATTAGCTGCAAAAACTAATAAGAAAACAATTAGAAAAAACAAATACGACATTGGTTGTTTCAAACTGTATCTTAATTCAGAAACGAAAAAATTCTTAAACATAATAAATACAATTATTTTTGAATATTAGTAAAAAAAACATCCTCCAGAGATGGTTCAATTTTTTTGAAGCTTTTGTCTGGATTTTTTTCACCGAGAACATGTATAACTGGTTTTCCTCCAATTAATTTATTTGAAATAACATTATATTCTTTTTTGTAATTATCCAGTTCTGACCTTGCAATTTGTTTTTCGTAAACTTTTCCTTTTAATGAATTAATTCCTTCATCTGGAGAACCATTAAAAACTATTTGACCGTTATTCATTATTGCCATTTGAGTGCATAATTCTCTTACATCATCAACAATATGAGTAGAAAGAATAACAATTACTTCTTCACCCACATCAGAAATTAAATCGTAGAATCTATTTCTTTCTCCTGGATCAAGTCCTGCTGTAGGTTCATCAACTATTAGTATTTTTGGGTTTCCAATTAAAGCTTGTGCAATTCCAATTCTTTGCTTCATTCCTCCTGAAAAACCCTTTACATTTTTATTTTTCCTATCAAATAAATTCACTTTTTGAAGCAAATAACTAACTAAATCTTTTCTTTCTAATTTATTAGTAATCCCCTTGAGTGTTGCAATATGATCTAGTAATTGTTCTGCTGATATTCTTGGATAGACCCCGAATTCCTGTGGTAAATATCCCAGGTTTTTTCTAAACTCCTGACTATTTTCTAAAATATTAAGTTCATCAAAAAAAATAGATCCTTTATCTGGATCTTGAAGTGTTGCAATGGTCCTCATCATGGAAGATTTTCCAGCTCCATTTGGTCCAAGAAGACCAAACATTCCACTTGAAATTTCAATAGAAATATTGTCTAATGCCTTCACACCATTAGGATATGTTTTGGAGAGATTTTTTAATTTAAGTAAACTCATAAAAGATAAATTTTTGAATCGCAATGTAGTCTTAAAAAACCATTACTTTATATATTTGTTCCATAATTTTTAATCATGAAGTTTAAGAGGATAATATTCTTTTTTTTCTATTTTATATGTTTAAACATCAATTCTCAGGAAATTACAGGTAAGGTTTTGGATAGTCTTAATCTTGATCCAATTCAATTTGCTACAATAATTACAAATTTTAATTCTAGTACCATTACAAATGAAGATGGATATTTTAAAGTCATAAAAAATTCTTCATTTACTGACAATGATTCTATTTATATATCCTCAATTGGTTATTCATCAGTTAGTTATGCTATTGGTAATCATTTAGAAGTAGATGATTTAAATATATTATTACCGGCAAAATCAATTGATCTAGAATCCGTTACTGTAATGAATAGAGAAAAAATTAGTGTTGAAGAAATACTTAAAAATGTTAGAAACAACGTAATTAACACATATGAATTTGGTTACAGGAAAAAAAGAATTTTTCGAAGAGCGACGGATATGTCTGGCATATCCATATTTGACATAAAAATTAAAAATTCTTCCATTAAAGAGTTTGACCAAGCACTATTTGATAGTGTTACAAATTCAATTCCAAGAAAGAATAATTCTTATTATGAGGTAATATCTGATTATCATGGTAATCTTACTGATCCAGAAATTCAAAAAATTAATATAGTTAAATCGTTATCCTTGAAGAATGAGGAAGGAGAGATTACAATTAACGCAATAGAGGAGAAGATACAACCTATTGTTGATTTACGAATGAAACCTGATTCATATTTTAAATTTAGATCAGGAATTTTTCCAGTTGATATTGAGGCTGACGGAGTTAACTTTAGATCAATCGATTCAACAAACATGGATCAGTTAAAAAAGATAGAACAATCTAAAAAAGATGAAATAAAATCTTACAATGAATCGAATAGAAATATAACTAGAAACTTTACAAATGATTATTTGAAGAATGGAAAAAAATTAAATTTTGAAATCTTTAAAAGTCCAAGAAAATTTAAATTTATTCTTGAAAAGTTAGCTTACATAGGTTATGAACCAGTTTATGTTATTAATTTTTCTCCTAATTCATCAAGTGCAAAATACAAAGGAAAAATATATGTGCATGCTGACGATTTTGCACTAATTAGATATGATTATCAGAATACTAAATTGATAAGGGATTTTAACTTACTGGGTGTCTCTTTCAGTGTTGATGATAATTATGGAACAAGGATTTTTAAAAAAAACGACAGTGGTAAATATGATCTTTATTACTTCAGTAATTCATACAAGACCTCGTTTGGACTAGATAGGCCTTTAAAAATAATAGAAAAGAATAAAAATGTGAGGGGAAGAAGGAAGCAAAATCAACTGAAGATGCAACTAAAATTTAATGGAAACAACCAAACTAAAGTGCAGTACATTGTTTTGAGTGACTCAATATCTTCAAAATCAGAGTATGATCAAATTATCGATAAAGAGGCAAATCTTCCAATCAAAGTTATTGAATATGACCCTAATTTTTGGAGTGATTATAATATAATTGAACCAACTCAAATTCTTAAAGAGTTTAAAATTGAAAATTAATATTTAAATGGAAAAGATAGTTTTTATAACTCGCTATTTTCCGTTATGGGTCATAAGTTTATCATTACTATCGCTTTATAATCCAACTATATTTATATGGTTTTCGGGAGATATGATTACATATGGTTTAGCAGGAATTATGTTAGCAATGGGTTTGACCTTAAAAATTAGTGATTTCAAACAAATTTTAAAAACTCCATTATGGGTATTAATTGGCCTAATATTACAATATACTCTTATGCCTTTTTTGGGTTGGTATTTAGCAAAAACTTTTGATTTACCAACATTTTTTGCTGTAGGATTAATTTTAGTTTCATGTTGCCCAGGTGGGACCGCTTCAAATGTAATAGTTTATCTAGCTAACACAAATTTAGCTCTATCAATTTCAATGACAACTCTTTCAACCTTATCCGCAATAATTTTTACACCTTTTTTAACCTCTCTTTATTCAGGAACTTATTTAGAAGTTGATTCATTTGGGTTGTTTATTAGCACTTTCAAAGTTGTGCTGATACCCATAGTTACAGGAATTATACTTAATTTTTTTTTACCAAAATTAACAAATAAAATTATCCCTTTTGCTCCTCCAATGGCAGTCGTATTAATATGTTTAATAGTTGCAAGTATTATAGGTCAAGGAAAAGAAATAATAATAAATTCTGGATTGAGCTTAATTATAGCATTAATTATATTACATTTTTCAGGCTTTCTTTTTGGTTTTATTTTTTCCTATTTACTGACTAAAAACAAGATAATTTCAAAAACAATATCAATTGAAGTAGGAATGCAAAACTCTGGTTTAGGAGCTGTTTTGGCAAAAGAGAACTTTATAAATCCTTCAACAGCAATTCCTTCAGCAATTTCTAGTTTAATTCATTCAATATTTGGTAGTATATTTGTTGTATTATTTAAGGAGAAATAATACAACCTACTGATTCATAAAACAAAACTAAATGAAAATTAAAATTTTATACATTATATTCATATTTACCGTTGTAAACGCTTGTGGTCCAAATCAAATTGTCCCAAATGCAATTGATGTTACTTTACTTAGTGATAAAGTTAGACCTCAAGATGACTTTTATAATTTTGTCAATTCTAAATGGATTGAAGACAACGAAATTCCCGATGACAAAACAAGATGGGGAGTTACTGGAGTTCTCAGAGAAAATACCGCAAAAGATTTATTATCAATTTTAAATGAAAGCGCATCTAATGATTATACATATAATGATTCTGATGAAGCAAAAGCAGTTTTATTTTTTAATTTAATAAAGGATACTATATCAAGAAACCGCTTGGGAGTTAAATCAATTAAACCCTTCATTGAAAGGATTAAATCAATATCATCAATTACTGATCTCCAAGTAATTATGGAGGATTATTTAAATNTAGGTCTAGGTTCTAAGCCATTNATAAGTTTTTCAATATTTTCGGATTTAAAAAATAGTAACAAGAATGCTCTTTACTTATCATCTGGTCAATTAGGACTTCAAAGAGATTATTATATTAACAACGATGACGATTCTAAAAATATAATTTCTAAATACGAAAAGCACATAGCTCGAATGTTTATTCTCTCTGGTTTTAATAATGATGAAGCAATTTCTATAGCAAGTAATGTTTTATCAATTGAAAAACAAATTGCCATGGAGACAATGGATAAGGTTGAAAGAAGAGATCCTAACAAAATATATAATCCCAGATCCATTGAAGAATTATCCAACCTTTCTAAAAGTATTAAATGGAACCAATATTTTATCAATATGGGTATAAGTAATCTNGANAATTTGATTGTTGATGATTTAGATTATATCAAAAGTTTAGATAAAATACTTAANANCAATCCAGTNNATNATNTNAAAGATTANATGCTNTGGTGTTTGATTGATGTCTCTGCAAGTATTCTTACAACTGAAATGGATCGCGCAAACTGGGATTTTTATAGCAAAACATTAAGAGGTGCAAAAAGACAAGAACCCTTTGATCAAAGTTCTATGAGAGTTGTTAACTCATATCTTCCTGAACCCTTAGGTAAGCTTTATGTAGCCAAAAAATTTCCTCCAAAAGCTAAAGATCAAATTATTGAATTAGTAGATAATTTAGTAATTGCTTATAAGAAAAGGATTGATAATCTTACCTGGATGGATGAATCAACCAAGTTAAAAGCATTTGAAAAGTTAGAAAAAATNAAGTACAAGGTTGGGTATCCTGATAAATGGGAAGACTTTTCTTTATTAAATATATCTAAAGAAGAAACTAAATCTTATTTCGACGCNTTTTTAAGAATTAGAAANTTTTATTTAAGCGACGAAATAGCTGAGCTCGATGAGCCAGTGGATAAATCTAAATGGTTTATGTCTCCTCAAACTGTTAATGCCTATTATAGTCCACTATTTAATGAAATTGGATTTCCAGCAGCAATTTTACAGCCACCTTTTTTCAATTATAATGCTGATGCAGCTGTAAATTATGGAGCGATTGGGGCTGTAATCGGTCATGAAATATCTCATGGTTTTGATGACAGTGGAGCTGATTTTGATGCAAATGGAAATTTAGTTAATTGGTGGTCNGAAAATGANCTNGTTGAATTTAATAATTTAGGAGATAAACTTGCTGAACAATACAGCTCTATTGAGGTTTTGCCAGATGTTTTTATAAACGGTAAGTTTACTCTTGGTGAAAATATAGGNGATTTAGGTGGTGTACATGCTGCTTATGATGCTTTGGAGATACATCACGAAAAATATGGTAAGCCTGATCCAATTGATGGNTATTCNGCANATCAACGTTTTTTTATAGCTTATGCCAGATCCTGGAGGTCTAANANAAGAGAACANAGNTTGAGAAATCANATTAAATCTGATCCNCATTCTCCAGGNTATAATNGAGGTAANCAACCNCTAAAAAACATGGACGAATTTTANTCAGCATTCAAAATTNAAGAAGNTGANTCNATGTATCTAGAACCNTCNAAAAGAGTATACATNTGGTAAANTAGTGGCACNTANATTAAAANAAATTACGTGCCATATTNTATATTATTCATTTTCNCNTAATTTTTGANTNTTNNAAGCTANCNTCTTCTATTAANTGGAGTTAAAAATTATCTTTTTCAAANTCTTCTAAAGACCATGTTANTTCNGGATTATCNATAAAATCNGNNTCATCACCAANAGCTCTNGCNTGAATATCTATATCNTNATCTTGAAAATTAANAATCCAGTAATCAATTTTNTTNATNCTTGATATTCCTTCAATTAGCTTTGCATCAATATTATGTTCTTTTTTNAGATGGTAAGCAAAAAANTAACAGCTTTTCCAACTTTGTTCNTCTTTNGGCTTAAAANNTTTAAGAAATCCTNATATTATTTTNTCTCTTTCCATTTAAATANTTNAAATAATTAANTTTTTGTNAGTTTTTTTATTGCCACCCANTGNTTTAACATTTCTCTNTATTCTGCAGCNGGATAACCAAGAACNGTTGTTCCNTCNGGAACATCAGATATAACTCCAGANCCAGCNCCNACACTTGCACCNGATCCAATTTTTGTATGTTCTTTTACNGANGCACTTCCACCTATCATNACNCCATCNCCNANAGTAACACTTCCAGCTAAACCAGAATTNCCNGCCATNATNCAATATTTNCCCATTACACTGTTNTGNGCGATTTGAACAAGATTATCAATTTTACAACCATCGCCNATNATNGTNCTGTCAAAAGTTGCCTTNTCNACNCATGTATTNGCACCAATTTCAACATTATNTCCNATNNNNACTATTACCAATATGATGGATTTTCACAAGGCCTTTTCCATCGGGGGAAGGCCGGTATCCAAACCCGTCAGCACCAATACTTACATTATTGTGAAAAGTACACGAATTACCAATTATAGAATTTTCTCTTATAACTGTTCCAGACCAAAAGACGCAGTTATCACCAATTATACTATTATCAAAAATACTTACACTAGGATATAAAATACTTCCTTCGCCAACTCTAACATCTTTTCCCACGTAACAGAATGGCCCTATCTTAATATTTTTTGATAAAATTGCAGACGGATGAATAACAGCTGATGGATGTATATCATGATCAAATACTGGAATATTTTTTGGAGAAAAAATCTCAAGTAGTTTACCCATAGCAATATCAGCATCTTTCACAAAAATTATTGGTTTATCACTTTCTTCTATTTTGATTGTATCATTAACGATTGCTGCACTTGCCTTTGATTCACTCCAATATTTTTTGAATTTCGAATTCCCGATAAATGTAATATGTCCCTTTTGAGCATTTTTAAGATCATTTAACCCTTCTATAGTTAGATTTTGATTAAAATGTATTTTTCCTGAAATAAAATTAGCTATTTCTTCTAATTTAAATTTTTTCATTGATCATGATTTTTTCCCAAAAATACTTCATTTTATTTAACTTACCTTATAAAAATTAAAGGGTTCTTATTAAACTGTACGTAATAACTAATGTGAATTAATTTATCAATAAACTTTAATTTAAAATATAACTTTTAACGTAAATATGCTCTGATGGTAAATACTAAAAATTATAATTATAAAAACTTAGTTTATCTCTTTCTTATTGTCTTTCTATCATTAAACTATGTAAGTTCTCAAGCTATAGAGAAACCAAATGTTATTTTAATTATGGCAGATGATATTGGTTTTGAGGCTCTAGGAGTTAATGGAAGTACGTCCTATAAAACTCCAATATTAGATTCATTAGCTAAAAATGGAATAAATTTTACAAAAGCCCTATCCCAGCCTCTATGTACCCCGTCCAGAGTAAAGATAATGACAGGAAAATTTAATTATAAAAATTATGACCGATTTGCATATTTAAATTCAAATCAAAAAACTTTTGGTAACTTATTTAAAGAAAATGGATATAAAACTGCTATTGTAGGTAAATGGCAACTAAATGGAATTCACTATAAAGATTTAAATGAAATATCTAAGGATAGATCTAGGCCAAATAAATTTGGTTTTGATGAATATTGTCTATGGCAGTTAGATAAGTTAAAAATCCACGGTGAGAGATTTGCTAATCCACTAATTGTTGAAAATGGTAAAGAGCTTATCAGGGATGAGAATGCTTATGGGCCTGATATTGTCTCAGATTATGCTATTGATTTTATTGAGAGAAATAAAGAAAATAATTTTTTTCTCTATTATCCGATGCTGCTAGTGCATGATCCTTTTGTTCCAACACCAGATTCACCAGAATGGAATTTATTGGAAACCAGATCAGAAAAAAATAATCGTTTTTTTGTTGATATGGTTGCTTATATGGATAAAATCGTTGGTAAAATAATGAATAAATTAAATGAACAAGGTATTGCAGAAAAAACATTAGTTCTATTTGTTGGTGATAATGGAACAAATTCAAAATTAATTTCTCAAACAATTTCAGGTCCAGTAAGAGGTGGTAAAGCAAATACAATAACACATGGTGTTAATGTTCCAATGGTTGCTTATTGGCCATCAACTATTCAAAATTCTAGAACCTACCACGGATTGGTCAATTTTAATGATTTCTATGCTACATTTTCTGATATTTTAAATGTCTCAGATGATAGTGATGGAAAAAGCATGATGGACATATTTACGCAACAAAAACAATTAAAAAGAGATATCGTAACTATATATTACGATTCTAAGTGGGGTAATAATAAATATAGAAATGTTTTTTCTCAAAATAAAAGATATAAATTATATAAAAATGGAAATTTCTTTGATATGGAAAAAGATATTTTAGAAACATCCCCACTATCAGAGAACGAACTTAGTAAAGACCAAAAATTAATTAAAAAAATGTTAGCTTCTGATCTAAGTAATTTCCCAGATGTTCCCCTAATTAAAAAATAGTCTATTTTATGAAAATTAAATTTCTCGTATTCTCATTATTTTTTTTAGTTATATCATTTATAAATTGTGGGGGAGTTAAAGAAAATAGAGATAATAGTCCAAATATTATTTTGATTAATGTAGATGATCTAGGTTGGACTGATTTATCTATTATGGGTTCTAAATATTATCAGTCTCCAAATATTGATAAATTGGCAGAAAGTGGAATGATATTTTATAATGCTTATGCATCTGCAGCAAATTGTGCGCCAAGTAGGGCTTCCATGCTTTCTGGAAAATATACAACGGAGCATAAAATTTATACTGTAGGTACTTCTGAAAGAGGAAATAGAAAAACTAGAAAATTAATCCCTGAAAAAAATAATGAAATTCTTGATTTGGATTATTTTATAATTCCTGAGATGCTAAAAACAAAGGGCTATATAAATG
>PAHL01000039.1 GCA_002711185.1 Flavobacteriaceae bacterium | reverse complement strand
TTTGATTTAGGAAAGGACTTTACATTTCAACTATGGGGTTATTATGCATCAAGATCTGTTTTCGGATTAAATATATCTGAGCCAAATGGATCTCTAAATATAGCGTTTCAAAAAAAGATCGTTAATTTGCCTTTTTCTTTAAATGGAACAAATATTCTGGATACGGCTAGATGGCGTTTTAGAACAAATAATTCACCAGAAGAATTTAATCAGTCTTTTGATCTTGATTTTAATCCACCTCAAATTAAACTATCTGCAACCTATAACTTTGGTAATCAATCATTAAAAACAAAAAAAATAAGAACTAGTACTGAGTCAAATAGAGTTAGGGTAAATTGAGTTTAAATACCTAATTACTTTATAATTGATTTAACTAATTTTATAAATAATATTAAATTGTTATTATGGAGAAAATTAGATTTATTGGTGGAGTTTTCGCTTTATTATCTGTTATTTTAGGAGCTTTTGCTAGTCATTTATTTAAAAAATTAATTGATGAAGCTTCTCTACAATCCTTTGAAGTTGGAATACGGTATTTAATGTTCCATGGACTTGCATTAATTATTCTTTCATTAATTCCAATGGAAGGAAAAAAAATAATTTATAGATTTTTTATATGGGGTTCTATCTTGTTTTCATTCAGTATTTTCTTTTTATCCCTTCAATCATTAATCAAATTAAACTTGAAATGGCTTGGTCCTGTAACTCCTATTGGCGGAACTT
Organism: Flavobacteriaceae bacterium; assembly: GCA_002711185.1. Taxonomy (GTDB): domain Bacteria; phylum Bacteroidota; class Bacteroidia; order Flavobacteriales; family Flavobacteriaceae; genus Marivariicella. The sequence continues at coordinate 15,871 of PAHL01000039.1, read as the reverse complement.
TATTGATTATTGGTTGGATAATTTTTATAATTAATTCAATTAGGTGAAGTTTAAAGAGGTAACAATTTTTGGTGGAACAGGGTTAATTGGAAAGTATTTATTACAAATATTAATTGATGATCCTGAAATAGATTCTATAGATTTTGTAACAAGAAGACCAGTTAAAATAAATAATGAAAAAGTCAAAGTAAGGATCATTAATTTTTCAAATAAACAATCAATTTTTAATTCAATAAAAAATGGCTGTACTGTATTTTCATCTATTGGGACAACTCAGGCAAGAGTTAAAGGCGATAATGAAAAATACAGAGAAATTGACTTTGATATTACATATAATATAGCCATGGCATGTAAAGAAAAAAATGTTGATCATTTTTCATTTGTTTCCTCTTCTGGAGCAGACCTTAAGAGTAATAATTTTTATTTAAAGCTTAAAGGTGAAATAGAAAATTCTATCATGAAATTGAAATTAAAATCACTATCAATTATAAGACCATCATTACTATTAGGAAAAAGAAATGAAAAAAGATATGGAGAACAGATTGCTCAATTTATAATGCCTTTTTTTTCTTTTTTAATGCCACCTAACTATAAGCCTATAAGTGCTTATAAAGTTGCAAAAGCAATGGTTAATATTTCAAAAAATAAAAAATCAGGCACAAATATTTATCATTATAACGAAATTAAGGATAACTAAAATATACTTAAATTTACTGAGCTTATAAGTTTAAATGAAAAGACTAATATATAAAATACCGATTCTATTCTTTTTCTTTTTATTTAAATTAAATGGACAAGAGATACAAAGCAATNCTTGGAAGGCACTNTTTTCTGATTATAGTATAACNTCCAGTAAAACTNTNAGACTGGANACGCACNTAAGAACAAAAAGNTTTATGACTGAAAACGACCAATATCTTATTCGTCCATCTTTAATTTATAAACTTAATNNCTTCTCCAATTTTAATATTGGNGTTACTCGTNTTTCAACNAATATTAGTGAAGGNAGANTNATTGAAAANAANATNTGGCANCAATTTAANTATTNCATNNCAAATNAANAAANTAAAACANTTTGGNTGGATAAGACTTGANCANCGNTGGCAAAAAANGNNTGGNTNTTCAAATNAATTTGGTTCNAGAATTAGATTTAGAAGTGGNTTNGATATTCCNATNTCAAATAACCTAAAATCAAACCCCACGAGTTTAATAATATTNAANGAGGTTTTCCTATTACTTGAAAAAAACTTNCCTTANACATATAATCANAANTGGACNTTTATNGGNTTTCAAAAAAGAGTATCCAAAAAGCTAGTTTTATTTACAGGATTTCAAAGAAACTCAATAAAGAAAACTGATTTCTTTGTACATAAAAATATTTGGTCCTCTATCTTGTTTTATAAGATCTAATATTTTTTTTACTTAAAAAATCATTTAATCAAATTTATTAACTTGTATCTAATGAAAATTAATATTGATTTTATAAAAAGCAGATTACTTTATTTAATATGTAATTATAAGTATTTAATACTTCTATGGATTTTCTTTTCTTGTAATAATTCTGTTCAATTAGAAAAAAAAAATACAGAATTTAAAGACAGGCCAAATATATTGATATTAATGTCGGATAACCAGTCTGCAGAACATTTAGGTTGTTATGGGGATAACTCAGTAAAAACTCCAAATATTGACCAACTAGCAGAAGATGGAGTTTTATTTAATAATGCATTTTGTTCGGCTCCATCATGCTCTCCTGCTCGAGCTGCAATGCTTTCTGGTCAGGATATATGGCGATTAAAACAAGCTGCGAATTTATGGAGCAGCTTTCCAAAAGTAAAAGTTTTNACAAGTTTGTTAGAAGATGATGGCTATGAAGTAGGTATCCAAGGAAAAGGCTGGGGGCCCGGTAATTCTGAAATTAGTGGTTGGGATAAAAATCCAGGAGGTGATAAATTTGACTCATTTGAATCTTTTTTTGATCAATCAAAAAAAGACAAACCCTGGTTTTTTTGGTATAGTAGTACTNATCCTCACAGACCCTTCAGAAAAAATGGNTGGAAAAAATCTGGAATAAATTTAGACTCGATTTTTGTTCCTCCTTATTTACCTGATAACATCGAAACCAGAAAAGATATTGCTGATTATTATGATGAAATTCAAAACTTTGATAATGAAGTTGGGACATATGTTTCTTTTCTCAAAGAAAAAAATGAACTCGAAAACACAATTGTAATTGTGTGCAGTGATAACGGATGGCAAATGCCACGTGGTCTTGCAAATTTATATGATTTTGGAACNAAAATACCACTAATTATACATTGGCCAAAAGAATTTAAGTCTGGTAGATCGATTGATGACTTTGTGAATTTGAAAGACTTTGCACCTACCTTTTTAGAGATTGCAAATATTGAAATACCTAAGGAGATGAATTCAAATAGTTTTTTAGATTTATTAATTTCTCCAAAGGAAGGAAATATTTCTAATAAAAGAAACTCTGTGATTATGGGAAGGGAACGCCATGCATTTGTCAGAGAAGCTGGAAAAGGTTATCCTGGAAGAGCAATTAGGACAGAAGAATTCTTATATATTAGAAACTATAATCCAGAAAGATGGCCGGCAGGAGATCCTCCTTTATATGGTGACGTTGACTCTCATATGCTTCAATACGATGCTCCAACTAAAGTTAATATTCTTAAAAGAAAACTTCTAAACAAGGCTGATCCNTTCTTTAATTTAGCTTTTGGAAAAAGACCAAAAGAAGAGCTCTTCGATTTAAAAAATGANCCATATCAACTGAATAANTTATCCTNTGATAAAAGATATTTGTCAATTAAAGATAGTTTGTCTACTATCTTAAATNAATACCTAAAATCTTCAGGTGATCCAAGAGAAAATGGGATTGACTATGACTGGGACAGCGCATATTATTTCGAAGAAAACGATAAAAAACCTAAACCTTCAAAAAAATATATCGATCTTCTTGGCTTAAAATCAGAATATAATTACTTAAAGTAAAATTTATTATTTATGACTTGTAATACTTNCANAAAAAAATATNTCAAATCTAATNTGGGNNATTTTTAATTTTTTAATAACACTTTATAATCTCCTGCAACTTCAATTCCTGCCGAAGCACCTAAATCATTCAATAGCGTTACATTACTTTTTTTATTTTTAAGGATTACATGAACATTGCCATCTAAACTTTCTTCAATTCTTGCAGTCATAAATCCNGATATTGGAGCTGCTAATGAGGTTGCCTCCTCTCTTTCTGCTTTAATTNATAACACGTAATTATTATTTTCCATCTCAATTTCAACTANNTTNTNACTNACNTTACATANAANNAATTTNGTTCCATTATANGTTGTNAATTCAATNAGTTTNCCATTNATTAGAACACCNGCAATATNGCCAATAAANGANCTTTTCAAAAAAGGTATNTTAGCTATCGAGACTTTTANTGATNTTCCTGGTTGTGAGAAATGATTNGTTTGCATCCATANATAACCAACTGGAAAAGAGTGACCCCAGTCTTTTTCAATNTATCCCTTCCCNTTATNNAANGAAATTTTTTCTCCATCTAAAAATAATTCTCCTTGAATATCATGATCCATACTTAAAATNCCATGGTAACATTCCATAAAAGGAACAAAGGAAAATGGTCCCATAATACCTGGAGAAAAAAAACTATTAGACCACGGATTTAAATTCCTAAAAAAAAGCTGTCCTTTTATATTAGGTAAATCAAGAATTAAATTAGTATTGCTAAAAAAATTATTTTCAATTTTTAGTTCGTGTTTTCTCGGAGTTGGCTTAAACTCTGCTGAATTAAATTTATTATAAGTTGCCTTTAATTTCTTTCCATTTAGTATTTGAATAAATGCTTGTTTTTCACCGTTTTCATCCATTGCAATACCAGGAATAACAGCTAAAGCATATTTTTGATTTTGAGAAACTATTTTATAATACCAACCTTCAAAAAAGCGTCTTTTTTTACCCCAACCATGATAACATTCAGGATTCCATATTGAGTATAGTCTATTCAACATAATTCTTTAATATAAAAATTCTTTATGTTTATCTACAAAAAAATGAAGCTCAAAAATATAATTATTTAGAAGATTTTTTTTCTTTGTTATCCTTTTGAATCATAATGGCTATATAAGTAATATACAAAAAGAAAAAAAAGACCAAAGTATCAATTGAGTCAGGAATATTAATTATTGGCTGTTCTAAATATATATCTGAATATATAGTAAAAATTATGTACACGAGTGTTGAAAAATATAATATCGTAGACAACTTAGTATTAGTTCTTAAATACTTTTCTAATGAATTCAATGTTTAATTTTTTTGATTTTTTCAATTTAATAATTTTAAATGAAAGCTTAACTTCAATCTTTAGTAAAGAAGATGCTTTTTGGAATTAGAATCCCAGCCACTTTGGGACTTGTATTCAACAAAAAATATTTTTAAGTCACTTTGTGAGGGATAATCAACAAAAAATATTTTTTTATCTGCTTGCGAGGGGTAATCGACAAAATACCATAGCCCTTCATTTCTTTTTGCTTGAGAAAAATAATCCAATTTAAAAACGTTGAGATCTGCCTGAGATGCATACTCTACTACATACACCTTTATATCAGCCTGAGATGCATACTCTACAGAAAATATTTTTTGAGAAAAGCAAACTATTGGAAATAATACCAAGAAAAAAACTTGTATTTTCATTAAATAATTAATTTATTTTTTTTGAAGTATTGGACTTTTCCAATTTATTAGTTCAATATTTCTTTTTTCCAATTTTTCTTTACAAGAGCTACTAAGAAAATATTCGGAATCCTCTTTTCGCCACTTGGCTCCAAAATTTGGGTGATCAATAGTTATTTGATTCATTTCATCACTAGCTAATGCAGGGTGAATTAATAAAATAGAAATACCATTAGGTAAATTATCTATGACTTTGTCATAATAACTTGCAAGCCCACCATTTTCAAACTCGTTCATTGATGCCATATAAATTGATTCAAAACATTCATTATCTGGAATTTTAAAAGCTGATGCATCCTGTCCTGTATAGCTTACTAAGGTTCTACTTAATAATATAGGAAGGTTGAAATCATTGCCCAGTTGTTGATAAACATCTATAAGATCCTGACGCATTCCCAAAGTATAACTGTGAGAATCAAGATGACTGGGTTTTAATCCAAGACTTAATGCGGTTTTAATTTGATTTCTTAATTCGAAATAAACATCATCAGCTTTTGCTAAGTCCTTTACATTTTTTTTATTTGGATGAAAATAACCGTTTTTATTTACCAAAGAAGGAATTTTTTTTGGATCAGAGCAAGGCTTAAAAGGATATGTTTTCCATTCTCCAGTTAAAGTTAAATGAATTCCATAATCTATATGTGGGTTTTGTAAACAAAAGTTTGCCATTTCATAAAACCAAGGACATGGAACCATTAAACTAGTTGAAGATATTGAACCATTAACCATCCCAAGCTGAGTGGCTTTATTTTGTGACCATGATAAACCTGCATCGTCTGCATGGATCATCAAATATTTTTTTTCTGCTTTAATCAACTTTTATTTTTTATTTTTAAATAGTTTTATCCAATGATCAATACTAATTGAAAAGGCTAAAAAAATATATACAATACCTTCAAGTATTTCCGCATCTTTAGTTATTAAATAGATTCCAAAAATTAATAACAATATTGAAAGAATAATTGCTATTCTTGATAACCATTTCACAGATTCAATTTTTATCATATAATTTCAATTATAACTTAAATATATTAAAAATAAAAAAAGGTAAATTATAAGATATATTCTATAATATTTTCTAATTCTTATATATTGATTGTTGTCAGGATATAAATTTGAAAATAGTCCTATAATTTCTTTTTTGAAAAGAGGTTTAATATTTATCTTCCAATCATTTGTCTTATAAATAATTTTTCTGAACTTACTTCTAAAGTAAGTACTTGGGAATCCCCAAATAAATAAAGTTATTAGTAAAACCGTTTTCAATCGAAAATTTTAAATTAATCTTTGAATTATCAATTTAATGAAATTATTCGACCTTCATTCCTTTTAACTTGTATACAGCACCTACATCTCCATTGTTACTTTTTAAAACCGTAACATTTCCCTCAATAGAATTTTCACTTACAAGTCTAAATTGAATAAGAGACTCATTATTGTTTTTTAAGTCCACATTCACGAATGATATAAGTCCATTTTGAGCTTTAAAATTTCTTACAAAAGGTCCATAAAACTGCTCTTGACGAAGAAACCAAACTATTCTTGCTTGAGTTTTTGACTTTCTTTTAGTTACAGTTAAATTAGCTCCAAAATCATATTGATACTGCCCTAGAGCTGGAATATCAAGAAAAAATTCATACTTTCCATAATATGCTGAATTTTCGTCATTAATATTTGGATTAACTTCAGGCTGCGAATTAACATTGGAACTTGTAACTAACTTAAAGGATGAGCATGTCATAAAAAGCATACTAAAAAAAATAAGTACTAATTTATTTTGCATCAGTAAATAGTAATAGTGTATTCAATTTAGCTTTTTTACTTTTATTTTGCAAGGATCACTTCCTGAAATTCTAGTTTTTAGATTTAGTTTAACTGAATAATTTATTTATATTTTTGAAAGTAAATTAAAAAATTATTGAATGAATAAACTTCTACTCCATAGTATCGTTATTACTTTTTTTTCATTTCTCTCAGTATTCGCTCAAAATAAACTTGAATTAGAAGATGTTTTTTCAATTCAGTATGCAAACGAAATTGAAATATCTCCTGATGGGAATCTTATTGTTTATAGAAAAATGTATTTTGATATTATGGAAGATAGAACCGCTGGTTCTTTGTGGATAATGAATTCAAATGGAACTGAGCATCAAAAACTTACCACACTTGATCAAGATGAATATAGTCCTAAATGGTCTCCTAGCGGAGACCGCATAGCTTTTGTTAGTAAAGGCAAAAATGGTCCAGAAATTTTTGTTTATTGGTTAAATAGCAGAAATTTTGCTCGTTTAACTCAACTACCAAGGAGTCCATCTTCAATCACTTGGTCTAATAATGAAAAATATATTGCCTTCAGTATGTTTGTTTCTTCAGACCCGCCTATAATAGCTGAAATACCGGAGAAGCCAGAAGGGGCTAAATGGGCAAAAGAACCCCGGATAACAGATCGTTTAAAGCACGAGGCTGATGGCATTGGATATATGCCAACTGGTTTTAATCATTTATTTGTTACTGATTCTAATGGTGGGGCTATTCATCAAATTACTCAGGGAGATTATGATCATAAGGGAAAAATAAGTTGGTCCATTGATGATAAAAATTTATTTTTTTCAGCGAATAGAAAACCTAATTGGGAGTATGACTTTAGAAATAGTGAAATTTATAGTATTAGAGTATCAGATAAAAAAATTACTTCGCTAACAGAAAGAGATGGCCCAGATTTTTCGCCTAAAGTTTCACCTGATGGAAAATTTATTGCTTATCTAGGTTTTGATGATAAAAAAGAAGCATACCAAAATACACAACTATTTATGATGGGTATTGATGGAAAAAATAAAACCTTATTGAGTCAAAAACTTGATGCAAGTATTTCAGATATTAAATGGGATAGCAAGGGAAAAAATCTATTCTTTTCATACGATCATCACGGGAATGGAAAAATTGGTAAAATTGATTTACAAGGCAATTTTTATAAATTAGCTGATAACCGAGGTGGGACTTCCCTTGGTAGACCATATAGCAGTGGTTCATATAGTATCTCAAAAAATAAAATAGCATATAATTATACCCGCCCTGATCATCCTTCAGATGTTGCAGTAATAAATTTTGAAGGTAAAAATTGGAAACGATTAACTAGCCTTAATCAAACCCTTTTCAATAAAAAAAAACCTGGAAAAGTTGAAGAAATTTGGTACAAGTCCAGTATTGATGGTAGAAAAATTCAAGGATGGATTGTCTATCCCCCAAATTATTCATCAGAAAAAAAATATCCTTTCTTGGTTGAAAATCATGGTGGGCCAATACTAAATTATGGGGATAGATTCTCACTTGAAATACAATTATATGCATCGGCGGGCTATATTGTTTTTTATCCTAATCCAAGGGGCAGCACTGGTTATGGAGAAAAATTTGCTAATCTTTTATTAAATAATTATCCTGGAGAAGACTATCAGGATGTTATGGATGGAGTTAACATGTGCATAAAAAAAGGAATTGCATCCGAGGACAATCTTTTTGTTGCTGGTGGAAGTGCAGGAGGTATCATGTCAGCATGGATGATCGGAAAGAATAATCGTTTTGAGGCTGCTGTAGTTGTTAAGCCAGTTATGAATTGGACTTCAAAGTTGTTAGTTGCTGATAACTATTATGGATATGCAAACTCAAGATACCCTGGTCAGGTATGGGAAGATCCGATGAACTATTGGAAGTTTTCACCTATTTCCTTAGTAGGAAATGTGAATACCCCAACTTTAGTGATGGTGGGCATGGATGATCTTAGAACTCCTCCTAGTGAAGCAAAACAACTTTACCATGGGTTAAAGCTTAGAAAAATCCCTACTGTATTAGTAGAGATTCCAGAAGCCACTCATAGTATTGCTAATAGGCCTAGCAACTTGATGACAAAAATTGCACATACAATAGCCTGGTTTAATAAATACAAGAAAATAGAATAAATAAAAATTGAGATTTTATTTACATTCGCCATCCACGTATGTTTCGATACCCCATGCATTAGCCTCACACTGATTTGAATAAGTTTTATTATTACATCCACAAACTGGCGTGTAATCTGCAGTACAGAATATTTCTCCTCTATTATCATTTTCTCTGCATGTGATACTTTCATCGTTGTTCTTGTTACAATTCAAAAACAATAATGAAATAAAAAACAATTTTTTCATTTTTATTAGACTTATTTAAATGAAATTAAAATATACTAATTATAAACAACCAAAGTTTCTTCCATAACAAGTAAACAAGATGACCAGATATAAGACCTATTGTCAGGGCTTTTTGAATTGATCTTTTTCCACCAAAAAATCCAAATTTTTTTACTAATAAATACGACAGAAAAAAACTTATTAATATCCATAAGGCAAAAGCCGAATAATCAATTAGGGTAAAATATAATATCATAGTATTAATTTGATTTAGATATTTTTAAATGTAATCAAAGATATGTAAAGACAAAATGAAAAAAATATAACTAAAGAAACAAGCTGTATTTTTTTAAATCATTTCATTACTTTTAATTATAATTATAATCTTTAATGAATAAAATATCCTATTTAGAAAAATTCAATTTAAAATCTAGATTAGTTGAATTAATAATTTTATTTTTTGCCATTACCTTAGGTTTTCTGGTTGATAATTATCGAGAAAGCTTATCTGAAAAAAGTAATGCAAAAGAACTTTTGTCTTCAATGTCTACTGATCTAAAAGGAGATCTGGTTAGGTTTGAAACCTTCTCAAATATTAGAAAAAATTTAATTAATAGTGTTAATGATTTTATTGATGACGTTGAAAAAAGAGGCTTGTTAAAAGATGATTTAAATCAACAACAGTTATTTTCATTAGCTATTTTTAACTGGACTTATTTCAAACCTAATACGGCAAATATTGAACAAGTAATTAGCTCGGGTGCCCTGAGATATCTTGGAAGTGATGAATTGATTAATCAAATTGGTGTTTTAGAGGCTCAGAATATTTCCTTAAATGATAGGCAAGAAAGAGAGCAAGAATTCTTCCTAAATTATTTACAACCACTAATGCACAAGTACTATAATTTTAAATGGTTGAATTCAAATTATGTTAGAAAATGGGAGAGTTTTCCTGAAGCATTTCAAAAATTATCAAAGGTCAACTCAGAAAATACAGATTATATGTTATGGGACAATTCAATTGATTTGAAAATCAAAATTATAAATCTATTTGAAAATTATGTATTTATACTTAGATCAAGTTATGCAGTAACTTATGCTGAGTATCTTGGTGAAATTAATAATACTATCAAAATAATAGATTCTAATTTAGAACCAGATAAATACAATGTTAATTCAAAAGAAGCTCCTGAAAATAATTAAATTCGTAAATAAATTATAAATTAAACTACAATGAAAAATACACTAATACTAATATTTACTGTACTCACTTTAATTTGTTGTGAGCAAACACAAACTGCTTCAAATGCAAGAGGTGGTGAAATTTTAAGTGGAGATAATAAAGGTGGAGATTATGAATTTGGATCAATGGAGGCTGCAAATCTTGCCGTCTCATTTTCTGACGCCTTTGTAAATGAAGATTATTCTTTTCTCTCAGAGAAAAACTTTACTGATAAAATGTACTTTTATCCTGAAAAAGGATTGGAAAGAATGGAGTTTGACATTCCAACTGCCATCGATATTATTAAAGGAATGCACGAGCCATATGACTCTATAAGAAGAAGTATCTACGATGTAATTCCTGTTGTTCCCTCGTGGGATAAATCTTTAACAGTTGTAATGTTTCCATTTACAGAAAAAAGATACAAAAATGGTGAAGTTGAAACTTACCGTTTTTTTGAAAGACACTATATTAAAGATGGAAAAATCACAGGCGTTAGAAAGTGGAGTCAAGAAGAATGATAGATAAGTATAAGCTACTAATAAAAATAACTGGAGCGCTTATAATAATTAATATTTTAATTTCATTTCTTACAAATTTATGGAAAGAAACAAATTACCCTGACTATATAAATTCAATTTTGGTTCTTTTTTTAGTTTTCCTCGCCGCCCAAGTTTATTCTAATAAGAAAAAATAAATGAAAAAGTACAAAGGCGCGTTAACAGTACTTGCTGTTGCGTATTTAATTCTTCTTGCCCTAAGATATGTAAATAAAAGTTTAAGTTGGAGTGATATTTTATTTCCAACAATTTTTTGTGGTATTCTATTTATGGCGGATAAATACGAGAAATCAAAAAAAAATAAAAAATGAATTGGATACCTTATTATGCCAAATATTTAAGCTGGATAGGGCTCATAATTCTTGGACTTTGGGCTATACTTTATTGGTTTGATATTCCTAATTATGATAAGATTGATAAGCCTATGGTAATTATTGGTATAGCATTTAATGTAATAGGAAATCTTTTAGAGCAATTAAATAAAAAATAATAAATTTACTGCCTAAATAAAAAATCTTAATATTATAAAATGATAGAATGGTTTAAAAAATATCTTGGTTGGATGGGTTTTTTAACCTGGATGATCGCAACTTTAATTTTTTTAGTATATAAATTTATCCTGGAAATTGAATTAGATTCATCTATCTTATTCGTAGGTTTTTTATTTATGGCTGGAGCTCAAACAATTCAAGATATTCTTAATAAAAAATATTTTGTCAAATATTCTGATAAAGTAAAAAACGGAGTTATTATTTTTATTATTACTAGTACAATTGTAATTTCTTATGTTTCTACTTTTATCTAAGCAAGAATCGTCACTTTGAATTTAAAGAATCTGAGTCATAAACGACAACTTTTTTCCAGAGATGCTTAGCTTTCTCAATAAAATTAATATGTGTTGGATCATTTTGATAAGCTGCTTCTGCCTCTAAAGAAGAGAAAGTAATTAAATATAAATATGTATAGCTACTATCAACTACTTCACGTTGGAATGTTTCAGCAGGTTTTCCAATGTGAGATTGTATTCCTTGTGGATTGGTTTCTATTAATTCTTGAATTGCAGATTCAAAAGCAAGACGATCTTTTTCACTTTCAGGGTTATTCAGCCAGAAAAGTACTGTATGTATAAGTGGTTCTTTAATTTTTCTTGCTTGCCCAAATGACAAAAATGAAACAAAAAATAAAACAAGAAGTAGCTTTTTCATGGTGTATATATTTTTAAATATTTTTAATCTTGATTATACTATTGCATTAAAGCATAACCATTTAATTGATAATTAAGAAGAACACTTGAGCCTGAAAGAGCCTCAATAATATTTTCATTAATTTCTGAACTGTCTATTTTCTTGTAAGCAGTGGCCTGAGAACAAACGAAAAGCTTGACTCCGTATTGAGTTAATAAATCTATCACTTTAGTATTTGGATTTTTTTTACCGAATTTTTTTTGATATGCATCGTCTGATAACACTATAGTTGTTGCAGGACCTTGAATAGTAGCTACAATTTTAACATCTTCCTTAAAAATATTTTTACATCCTAGCATATTTATAGCGTGAGCTATACCATTCAATCCTTTATTTATTCCCTCCCTTGATTCACTAGTTGTAATTTTATAAACAATTTTATATTCTAATTTATCATCTGGTTGTACAGCAATATTTTTTGAATACTTGATTTTTCCATAGCCATCAATCACCGGTGTTACCCAATCTTGACCATAAACGTGTGATGAAAATAAAAGGAGAAGTAAGACTGTTTTTTTCATTTTTTATTGATTTAAATAATAAACAATATACAAAGATGCCATGAAAAATAGTGAACAGAAGCGATATACCGTTAATCTTTTGCAGCTAACTTATATTGCTCTGCTTTAGAAAATTTATATTTTAAGTACGCTTTAGCGAAACCATCACTAATCATTTTTAAACTAATATCTGTCTCGCCAACATATACATATCTTAATAATCTTTTGAAGTAATCTCTATTTTTTGTTAAATCATCTTTAACTAGCGTAACCTGTTTGTACTGAATTAGTTTTTCAAGATGATTTTTTGATTCAATACCAAATTGATCTTTAAGTTCTGGTGCATTAATCCCAATCATTCTAACTCTCTCCCCATTGTCAATTATAAAGGTATCTCCATCAATAACTCTTTTAATGCTATGTGTTTGTCCAAAAGAAACTAATGGAATAAAAAATAAAACAAGGAGTAGTTTTTTCATCTATTTTTTTTTCTTAAAATGAGACCCATTATGGCTCCAATCTGTTATAAACTACAAAGGTTAATTCACCATCAGAGGAGGAAATGTTAGTTAACCGAATTTTACTTTTTTCATTATTAATACGAATTTCAGCGGTTATGATGGGGGCCATAATTTTATTATCTGCAATAAAACCATCAATTGTAAATTCACCATTATTATCTGTATACTTATAATCAATTATTGCACCACTCCCACTGATACTCATTGTATTAGCATCGGTATCAAAAATAATTGTTTCGTTATTATCTGGAGAATACCATCTCCCATTAATTAAAGACTCATCCGTAAACTTTTGAAATTCAGATGGACTGCAAGTAATAAAAAGTATAACAATGATTAACTTTTTCAATAACTGTATAGTTTTAATAAAAGAAAATAAGATAAGGGATTATAACAGCTAGAAATCCTAAAATAATCCATAAAATTAATTTTTTCATACTTTAACAATCACAAGTAGAACATGAACAAGGATCACAAACACAGCGAGAGCAATTATCCTCTAAACACGGTGCGCATTCACAATTACAATTATGCATAAGATTAAATTTAGCTTATATAAAGTTACAAAATTTAATGTTTATTTCTTTTTTGATTTAAGGTACATAAGATAGAAAGAGAAAAGCATTATTAGAATTCCTGTAATATGAAATACTCTTTGATAAGCTCCAAGACTCGTGAGGCCAATGCTCATAAACGTCCCAGTAAAGAAAATAACATAAGGATTTTCAATTATCCATTTTTTCATGGATATGGATTTAATTTTTTTCTTCATTTAAATATATTGGAAGCCAAAGAAAGAAAGTTAAAATTGGCCAAAATATTAATTCCCAACCACCAGTCTCATTATAAACATTTACGATGCCATAAGTTAATGCAGGTACACAAAAAACAAATACTACAATTGATAACCATTTTCTTATAACTTTTTTCATAGTGTATGTGTGTAATTTAAATTAATTCGTATCAATTATTTCATTTGAACCAAATAACTGGCCAATAAATTTTGAAAATATCGGCCTGCCTGAAGTTTTATTTCCAGTGTTTTTATCAAAAAGTTGAAACGAAACATATTTAACTATTTTTTTATTATGAAACCTTAATAATAATCTATCCCCTTCATTTTGACCACCTTCTAGAACTTCAGAAATATCAGCATATTTTATTTTTTTTATTATAGGGTGGGCTTTAAATTCTTTATACCCTTGTATCATCAAATTTCTTAGAAGATTAAATTTCTCTTCACTTGCAAGATGAAAACTCGATATTTTTGCTGTAGGGTTTTCAACACCAAATTGAGTTAGTTCAGTATCAAAACCGATACTAAACATACTCACAAAAAAAACAGTGTAAGTTCCATCTTTATTTAATTCACTCTGAACTAAGTAAACATCACTCATTCCTCCAGTCAATCTTGACATTGCTTTACCAAGTTGACAGCATTTTCCAATTGTTTGAGAAGATTTTTTTAGAGGGATAATTTCCTCGCTACTATCAAAAAACTTAAAATTAGACTCATCCTCTTGGGCAAAAGAAAGGTTATGATTTAAAAATAAAATTGGTATTAGAATAATTAAATTTTTCATTGTGTATGTATTTAACTTCAATTTAAGAAAATTAAAAACACCTGTAAAAAAGAAAATTAGTTTTTACCTAAAATAAGGTTTCATGAACAATATATATGGTCTATGTTACTATAATAAAAACAATAGGATTCGAAACAAACGGAAGAGATAAAATAGGAGAGTTAACTAATAATTATTTATCTCTAAATTATGGTCTTGATTCTTCAGTTTCAATTTTAAAAAAAGCCGAAACATATCTGTCTGAATCTATTTTAATAGCAGCACGACAGTGTCGTGCCATGGCACATTGAGTAGGATGAGAATCAACCCCTTCCCATCGATCAAACTCGTATCCTTCATTTGGAGTGGCTGTAAGTGTTATTGCAACTCCTTCATCATAAGTCCCATTAGCATCAGGTGATACTGACCCTCCTTCTCCAACCGTAACAGTCAGTTTGTATTGAATACGAGTTGGGAGCTCTGGATTCTCAAAATCGGTTGAACAGCCTTGAATTAAATTACATACAATTATAACTAAAGTGAGTGATAAAAGATTTTTCATACTTTAAATGTAAAAAAGTTTTATAACCTAAAATTAACACTACTTTTTAAAATTATGTAATTCTGTATGTAGTTTTAATTTTACAAAATAATTATCTTAATAATATTATCTTTAAGTTAAATACACACACTATGAAAAAATTTCTTGATAAATATCAATTCATAATTGGTACGGTAATTATTATTGCTCTTATGATAAAAGATACAATAGGCGCTGGGATCTTAACATTTGAAGTTACTGATAATTGGCTGCCCTTTGAGCTGACTATTTCATTATATGTTGTTTCAATAACTTTGTTAGCAAGACATATATATCAGAAAAATAAAAGATAGTCAAAGAGAAAACTTAATACCTAAACCTTTAATTAACTTTAGGAATTTTAAACCATAGGCATATCTTCTTCTCTTAAATCAGGTCTTTTATTTTTTTACATTTAATTTAAATTCATACACTATGAAAAAGCTATTAAAAATGAATCCACAATATCTAATTAGTATCGGACTTATTTTAATGGGTATTGGAGGAGTTTTTTTTGATACAACAAGTGATACGGGTTTTGGAATTCTTTTATTAGGTTCATTATCGACAATTACAGTAGCTCTTCTAGGGCTTCTCAACAAGAAATAAACTCAAATATCCATTATGTCATCAATAGTTTCTCTCCCATTTATAACCAGAAGGTTTTTTTGAGAAAAAGTTAAAACTCACTTTTTACTCACATCAACAGAGTTAATGATAAGCAAGCCCATAGGCTCTAGTTTTGATTA
>PAHL01000038.1 GCA_002711185.1 Flavobacteriaceae bacterium | reverse complement strand
CACTCTCTGTTACCCCTCGACTTGCATGTATTAAGCCTGCAGCTAGCGTTCATCCTGAGCCAGGATCAAACTCTTCGTTGTAAAATCTTTATAAATTATAACAACATGAGTAATTGACTTCGTCTCAAAACGATTAATTCTTTGCTTTGTATCTAAAAGTTTATAGATACGCGCTGTCATTTTACAATTTCTCAATGAACTTTGTGCTTTTAGAAACTAATAATTAGTCTTTTAAAGCGCGTGCAAATATATAACGATTATTTATAATGTGATAGCGTTGCATGTTTTTTTTTTATTTTTTTTTTTCGTGTACATATAAGATATCAAATAATAAGAATATTTATTAAGTTTTTACAAGAAAAAAACTACTTTTTTAAGTTTATTATTGAAACATATTCCATACTAAGCCGAATCGAATTGAGCGATCTCTATAAGGAACAAATGGAGCAGCAAAAAAGTTGTATCCAGTTCTATTACTATTAAAATGTTCATATTTTATGAAGAACCTAGTTTGTTGAATTTTAGCATTTAAAAAAAAATCTAATCTTGGATAGTTACCAATCATTATTCGATTCTGGGAAGCAAACTCACCCAGGACAGGATTATATAGATCGGCATAAAATTCAGAAAAATATTGAAAAGTCCCTCCTGTTTGAATGTATAAGGCTTTTTTAAAAACATATGTATCTAGNACCAGGGATGTTCTAGTTATCCATTTAGGAACGTTTAAAGGTGATGAAACATGACGATTAACATCCTTGAGAAAAGTTGATTTAACCTCTTGAAATTGAATAGTGTTTACTAATCCTAACTTCCAAAACTTTAGTTTCTGAAAAAACCTTGCTTTGAGATAATTTATTTTATTAGGTGATTGCGAAGGTGAAATTATACTTTGTTTTGTGAAATTTTCCAAGGGAGTAATGTCTTCAAA
This sequence comes from Flavobacteriaceae bacterium, assembly GCA_002711185.1. Lineage (GTDB taxonomy): Bacteria > Bacteroidota > Bacteroidia > Flavobacteriales > Flavobacteriaceae > Marivariicella. The sequence goes on along the minus strand of PAHL01000038.1, from coordinate 16,030 downwards.
ATATAAGTAGTCATTAATTTGCTGCCAATCTAATGTCAATTTACCCCATTTATTATGCTCAATTTCAGCTTTAATCGAAGATACTTTTTCAAGAAGCCAGTCTGAATTACTCCAGTTATAATCAGATAAGCTGCTTCTAAAAAGATGAAAATTAAAATTTGGTGATTGAGTTCTGTAGGTAGCCTCTGTCCTTAAATNAATTTTATTATAGTTTTTCTTTAAGTCTAACCTAATTAACGAACTGCCAAAATTTTCCTTAAGTGTTTTTTTTAACTGAAAATTTAATTTATATCCATATATTATTTTGTTCCAGTTAATTCCAATTGTTTGTTGACTAAAATCGATTTCTTGAATTCCTTCGAAATTAACTTGATCGGGTTGATCATTTACCTTAAAATAATTCCATTTATCTAATTGAATAATAAAATCAAAATCACCTACTTTGGGGATTTTGTATGTCGCATAAAATAAATTTCTATATGACCTCAGCTTATGAATATCCTTAATTGTTCCCGAAACAAAATTACCCTCAGAATCAGCAACTAAATCTTTGCCAAAAAAATCATTAAGTTTTGAGTATTCAAATAATTGATTTTTGGTTTCATACGCGAAAGAATGGCCAATATTTAGTCTATAGTCAAAAGAATCTTTGTTGATTCTCAAAGTTTTATAAGATTGATCAAAATAATATCTTTTTCCTTGGATGGAATTTTGGGCTTCAATATTTGTTACCAATCTTGATCGATCGAGAAAACCATCATAATCNAAATCCTCAACTGCCTTCTCAAAAAAATAAACCGACAGNCTATCTAAACCTCCATTTTCTTGGAAACCTAATTTTTGAGCAACAAAATGAGTTCTTAAACGATACCTATCATTAAAATTCTTGTATTGAGTTGATAATCTTAGATTTGTAGCATTTGTGCGGGAGTCGACATAATTTCCTAAGGACCTCAACCCCTTGTGCGCGATAGTTATGTTAAAGTTTGGAGAAGTATTAACTGAAATTAAAGCGTCTAATAGCTGTCCCTGCTCAAAAGTTGTTTTGAAAAATAATTCAGAGAGAGGAGTCGGAACCTCATAATATTGAACATCTTCTCTATTTATGTATCCATAATTTAATCCTCTGGCACCAAATTCTGGAGATAATTGTCTTTTAGTAAAATCATAACCCATTTTATTGAANCCTTGACCAACATTTGGCATGGGTAATAATTCAAAATAATCTTTTCTCAAGTAATTAAACCTGTAATCTTTTTCAATTGTTAATGTTGTATCAACGTATGTGNTNGTATCGTTGTCATTATATATTTTATAATTTCTTATTAAAACAGAATCCATAAATATATTTCTNAGACGAATTCCCTTTTTTTTAATTGATTTTTTTATACTATCATTTAGAATTAGATCATCCTCAGATTTGAATATTATTTTTATTGAATCCTCTANTCTAGAATTAATNTCAGGTATCANTATAGAATCTGATTCTTTGCTTAAACTTTCTATTAAATTAGTTTCTGTATTTTGTGAACTGATATTGGTAAATACAAAAAAAGTGATCCAATAAAATAAACGCATAAAATTTATTTATCTACGAAGTTAGAGGTTCTATATGTATATTGATTTATTTTAACGAATTTAANATTTAAAAACTATTTGATGAGTTTAAGACTAAATTTCTTCGGTTCATTAGAAGCAGGAGTTGATGAAGCTGGAAGAGGAAGCCTAGCTGGGCCAGTAACAGCGGCAGCTGTAATACTCCCGAAGAACTTTAATTCAGTGATTTTNAATGATTCAAAAAAAATTTCAAAACTTAAAAGAAATCNACTTAGGAAAATAATTGAAAAAGAAGCTATTGCGTTTTCAGTTATAAATGTAGAATCAAANATAATTGATAAAATAAATATTCTTAATGCTACTATGAAAGCTATGCACCTTGCAATTCGTAATTTAAAAGTAAAACCCAAACACCTGTTAATTGATGGGAATTTTTTTTACGATTTTAAAAATATTCCCCATAAATGCATTGTGAAAGGTGATAGTAAATACCAAAATATAGCGGCGGCTTCTATTTTAGCAAAAACATATAGAGATGATTACATGTTAAATTTAAATAAAATAAATTGCAATTATGGATGGGATAAAAATAAGGGTTATGGAACAGAAAAGCACAGAGAGGCCATAAAAAAATATGGTACCACAAAATTTCATAGAAAATCATTTCAATTATTGAAAAAACAGTTGGTACTAAACTTATAAGTTATAATTTTGTTTAACATGAGAGTAATGCAAAATGTTTTGTTTTTGTTTTTATTATTTTTAGGCTGTGACGAATACGTAAAAAAAGAAAAAACTATATACCAGTATGTACCACAAAATACTTTTTCGTTAATTCAAATAAATGAAAGTACATCCTTTAAAGAACTTTTGAATTTTAGNACTTTTAAACCATTTGTTCCAAAAAATGATAACNTACTAAAATTATCACCAATCATNCAGGATAACCTAGATAAAGTTTCTTTGATTTGTTTTTCATCATTGGGAAAAGATAAATTTTCCACAACCTTAATACATGAAAAAACGCCAGATTCCATTATTTTAAATGCAAATATTTCTAACTATTCAGGTTATGATATCTTAGAAAAAAAAATAAATAAAACTATTTTTTTTAAGATTTTTTTAGAAAAAAATGAAATAATTTCTGACTCAAAACTAACCATTGAAAATATTATAAGAAATTATAATGCAAATCAAAATGGAATGAATAATAAGCAATTTTTTGAGGCAATAAATAGCTTCAATGANTCTTCTATTTTTAATCTATTATTCAACAAAGAGGTGAATTCATATTTTAAAGAATCGATTCCTTACACAAAACTACTTCCGAGCTTTAATGAAAATTGGATTGCTATGGATGGAAATAATTTTTCGAGATCTGTTACTTTAGATGGTATTACTTATACCAAAGACTCAATTCCATCTAAAATTGGTGTTTATGGTGGGATGAAACACGAANCTTTCAAGGCAATCNAAATCATACCAAAAAACTTTAACTCATTAATTAGTTTTCCTACGGAAAATATCCCTCAGCTAAATGAAAAACTAAANCAATACAGAATATACAACAACTTACCTCATAAAACAGAGTTGTTAAAAAATATNAGTTCAATAGATGAATTAAGTATTGTTGATTTTGATCNAGGAATGTCAATTTTTATTCATAAATCAAATGAAATTGATCAACTAATAAATGCAGAAAAATTAGATAAATCATATAGAAGTATTAAATACGGAATTACAGATAACTTTCATTCTGGCGTTTCAACAATATTAGAATTTTTGGAAATTAATTTCAAATCTAATTATACTGCAAAGATTGGGGATTATATAATATATACTGATTCTGAATCTATAGTAAAATCAATAATTAGTAGTTACAAGGATGGCAACATAATCCAGAATGATATAAATTTTTCAAGCTTATTAGATAAATTATCAAATGTAAACTCGGGTATATGGGTTTCNAANACGGAATCTCTAAATAAAAAAGAAAATAATTCTAANTTCAATTTTGACTCCAAAAAATTTCNACTTGTTGCAATTCAGTGGATAAATGATNTTGATTTTGCCCATATTCATCTCAGATTTGGGAAAAATCAGCCCAAAANTAATAAAAATAATATTTCAAATATTGCAGAAATTATTACTGAGTCAAATATTTCATCCTACCCTCAGTGGTTAAAAAATCACAGGACTAAAAGGTATGATATTTCTTTTCAAGATGATAAAAACAACTCTATACCTTTATTCTGATACAGGAAAACTTTTTTGGAAAAAACAACTTAATGAAAAAATTATTGGAAAAATATCNCAAGTNGATTTATATAAAAATANGAGGCTTCAAATGGCTTTTAGAACAAAAAATCGATTCATTATTCTTGATCGAAATGGAAATATAGTCAAACCTTTTAATATCAAAATTGACGGAGATGATAATTCTCAGCCACTTGCAGTTTTTGACTATGACAAAAATAGAAATTATAGATTTCTTTTAGCTCAGAAGAAAAACTTAATTATGCTCGATAGAAAAGGAAAAAAAGTTAAAGGTTTTAAGTACACAAAAACAAAACAACNTCTTGTTTTTCCTCCAAAGCATATTAGAATTAAAGGAAAAGACTTTATTGTGCTTCAATTAAATAATGANGANATAAAAATTTTGAATCGACGAGGAGAAANAGGATTAAAAATAAATTCGANAATATCAAAAAGTANAAATCCAATTTGGCANTATTTAAATACATTTACAACGTCAGATAANGAGGGAAATCTTGTTCAAATTGATACAAGAGGAAATATAATAAAAACTCCAGAGGATTGGTCAGAAAATCATCTTTTGGAGATGACATCCAAAACGCTTGTTAGTATATCTGAAAACATATTAACAATTAAAGGTATTCCTGTAAAATTACCTTATGGAAACTATACAAGACCAAAAATATTTAACATAAAAAATAAATTATTAATTAGCGTTACTGATAAAGATGCACAAAAAGTATATTTATTCTCCAGCAATGGAAACCCAGTAAATGGATTTCCAGTCTACGGCACTGATTCAGTCGATATTATTGCAAATAATGGTGATGACTCATTTGGATTAATTGTNCAATCTGAATCCAATGGAATAATAATTTATAAAATCAATTAGTTTTTATTTTCGCATCAAAAACTTTTTGAAAATAAAATTGAATTACTGTTTGAACTTCTTTAATTGAGATTTTTTTATTTAATATTTTTTTCATTGATGTTATCCCTTTTTGTTTAATACCACAAGGTATTATGTTATCGAAATAAGATAAATCTGTATTTACATTCAAAGCAAGACCATGCATTGTAACCCATCTACTTGCTCTTATTCCCATGGCACATATTTTCTCTGGATAAGGTGATTTAGAATTTATCCAAACTCCAGTTTCTCCAAAAACTCTCTCGGCTATTATGTCATATTTGTTTAAAGTAAGAATTATAACATCCTCCATTAAACGAAGATACTTATGNATGTCAGTAAAAAAATTATCTAAATCAAAAATNGGATATACTACTAATTGGCCTGGNCCATGAAAAGTAATATCACCNCCTCGATTTGTNCTCACAAAGTCTATCTTATTTTTATTTAATACCGAATCATCGATCAAAAGATTATTAATATTCCCGCTTTTACCCAATGTNTAAACTGGATTGTGTTCAAGAAAAATTAAATAGTTAGAAGTTTTTTTATTTACNCTNTCTCTTCGATTGATTTTTTTTACATCAATGATCGATTGTAAAACAATTTCTTGTTTATTCCATGCATCGTTGAAAGATTGAACCCCCCAGTTTTCAACGATTATTTCTTTATTTTTCTTTATCATTTCGAAGAATTATTAGAGTTATTTAGTATAACTAAAGCCGCAATAACACCAGGAACCCATCCGCAAAATGTTAAAATTAATACAATTAAAAAAGAACCACAACCCTTGTCCAAAATTGAAAAAGGGGGAAAAAAAATTGCTAATAAAACTCTGAAAAAGGACATATGAAAATGAGATCTTTCAAAGATACAAATTTTGATAGTTCAATAAATAACATTAGTTATCTTTACAAAAACATAANATNCATGTCNTCCCTATCAGANCAGGAAGAAATTAGAAGAAATAAGCTAAAAGAACTAAGAAAAATTGGTATCAACCCATATCCTGCAAATCTNTTCCNAGTTGACAGCGATTCTCTAACAATTAAAGAAAATTTTAAGGAAAATAAAAAAGTAGTCTTAGCTGGAAGGATAATGTCTAGNAGAATTCAAGGAAAAGCTAGTTTTGCTGAGATTCAAGATAGTAAAGGAAGAGTACAAATCTATTTCAANAGAGATGAAATTTGTGAAGGAGATGATAAAACAAAATATAACGAGGTTTATAAAAAGCTNTTAGATATTGGNGATATAATTGGGGTTGATGGGNAGCTATTCAAAACAAAAGTTGGAGAAAAGACTGTGCTNGTTAAAAACTTTCAGCTTCTATCAAAATCACTCANACCTCTACCTCTGCCCAAAATTGATCCAGATGGAAATAAGTTTGATGAATTTACTGATCCAGAAACAAGGTATAGGCAGAGATATATAGATTTATTGGTAAATCCAAAAGTAAAAGACACCTTTATAAAAAGAACAAAAATAACCAATAGCATAAGAAGTTTTTTAAACAAAAAAAAATATCTTGAGGTTGAAACACCAATTTTACAGCCAATTCCTGGGGGCGCACTTGCTAGACCATTCATTACTAAACACAATGCACTCAACATTCCATTATATTTGAGAATAGCGAATGAGCTATATCTCAAAAGACTAATTGTTGGTGGATTTGATGGTGTTTATGAATTTTCAAAAGATTTTCGAAATGAAGGAATGGACAAAACACATAACCCCGAGTTTACAGTGATGGAGTTATACGTTGCATACAAAGATTATTTTTGGATGATGAAAACAACCGAAAGTCTTCTTAAAACTGTTGCAATTGAATCGACTGGAAGCTGTTCGGTTAAAGTGAATGAAAAAATAATTGACTTTACACCTCCTTACCCAAGAATCCCAATTTTAGAATCTATTAAAACTCATACTGGTATCGATGTTTTAAATATTAGTGAAAGTGAATTAAAAAATAGTGCAATAAAAATTGGTATNGAAATNGAGGAATCAATGGGTACAGGAAAAATTATTGATGCTATTTTCGGAGAAAAATGTGAACAACACTACGTTCAACCTACATTTATAATAGATTATCCAAAAGAAATGAGCCCGTTAACAAAGGAACATAGGGAAAACCCAAAATTAACTGAGCGTTTTGAGCTTTTGGTAAATGGAAAGGAACTAGCTAATGCTTATTCAGAACTAAACGATCCAATTGACCAAAGAATTCGTTTTGAAAAACAACTAAAGTTAAGTGAAAAGGGAGATGATGAGGCAATGTTTATAGATCAAGATTTTCTNAGAGCTCTTGAATATGGAATGCCTCCAACATCTGGAATTGGGATCGGAATCGATAGGCTTGTAATGNTATTAACAAATAACTCATCAATNCAAGAGGTTTTATTCTTTCCTCAAATGAAACCAGAAAAAAAGAGTCTAAATCTTAATGAGGCTGAAAAATCTATTTATGTTTTAATCAAAAAAAATGAATCAAACAACCTAAATAAAGTTAAGGAAGACTCAAATTTAAGTAATAAAGCGTGGGATAAAGGAATTAAAAATTTGGTAAAAAATAATTTAGTGAAGGTTGTTAAAAGTAATGAAGGATTATTTATTCAATTAGTGAATTGAATAAAGGTTTATTTTATTTTAAATATTNAATTTTTATAATTCACAAAGATCTTAAAACCTTATCAAAAGCATTAATTGTAAATTCAATATCATCATAACTCAAAGCATCGTTTAAAAAATAACTTTCAAATTGNCTAGGAGGTAAATAAACTCCTCTATCTAACATACCATGAAAATATTTTTTAAAAATTTCGTTGTTTGCCATGTTGGCAGTCTTAAAATCAANAACTTCTTGGTCAGTAAAGTGCAATGAAATCATTGACCCAATTCTATTTATNNGATAATNAATCCCTTTTTTTTCTAGACAATTTTTCATTTCTTGATGAAGTTTAATGGTTTTATCTTTTAAACTTTTATATATGTTAGGATTATTTTTTAAAATTTTTAAAGTTGTTAAACCTGCGATCATAGCTAATGGATTTCCACTTAAAGTACCTGCCTGATATATNGGTCCCTCTGGAGCTAACTGACTCATTATTTCTTCTCTTGAACCAAAAGCTCCTACAGGTAATCCTCCTCCTATAACTTTTCCNAATGTTACAATGTCACTTTTAACATTTAATAATTCCTGAGCTCCACCCATTGATAGTCTAAAACCAGTCATTACTTCATCAAATATTAAAAGAGAATTATACTCATCACAAACTTTTCTGATTGCTTCCAAAAAGCCCTTTTTTGGCGGAATACACCCCATATTTCCAGCGACTGGTTCAATTATGACTGCTGCTATTTCATTTGGGTATTTTCTAAAATGAGAAAGAACACTTTCAATATTATTATAATTTGAAACTAACGTGTCTTTTGCTGTACCTTGAGTGACACCAGGACTGCTTGGGCTATTTAAAGTTGCTGCGCCACTTCCAGCTTGAATCAAAAAGGAATCGGAATGTCCATGATAACATCCTGAAAATTTAATTATCTTATCTTTGTTTGTATAACCCCTTGCTAGCCTTACAGCGCTCATACATGCCTCAGTTCCTGAATTAACAAATCTAATTTTATCAATATTGGGAACAGAAGAAACTACTAATTCGGCTATTTCTGTTTCTAAAGAAGTGGGTATACCAAATGAAGTTCCTTTTTTTGCAGTATTAGCAATGGCATTAACAACAAAATCATTGGAATGCCCAATGATCATTGGTCCCCAACTTGAAATATAATCTATAAATTTATTTTTATCTTCATCAAAAAGATAAGATCCTTTGGCTTTTTTTATAAAAATTGGTGTCCCTCCTACAGATTTAAATGCTCTCACAGGTGAATTAACACCACCTGGGATTTTTTGTTTTGCTTGTTGAAATAACTCACTACTTCTTTTATACATCATNGATATTTCCTAATTGATTTTTAACTCTTGACCTAAATATATAGTGTTATTTTTAAGTTTATTTTCTTTAATCAAATCTTTAACTGTAATTCCATATTTTTTTGATATGGAATATAAGGTATCTCCTTTTTTAACTTTGTAGTATTCGGCTAATAGAGTTTTTTTGTTTTTCAAAAACCTTCTTTTATCAAAACGAAATAAGTCATATCTCTCAATTAAATCAATTAATTTTTTTGAATAATTAGGATCAGTTGCATAGCCAGCTTTTTTCAATCCTCTGGCCCAAGCCTTATAATTTGTTGTTTTATAATTAAATAAAAAACTATATCGACCTCTCTGTGACAAAAAAATAGAGTGGTCTCTATATGATTTTTTTGCATTCTTATAGACCCGAAAACACTCCCCTTTTTTATCGTCGTCGTGATACATTTTTTTTCCCCTCCACCCTTTATGACATTTAATACCAAAATGATTATTTCCTTTTCGAGCCAGGGTTCCCTGACCGAGACCTGACTCTAACATACCCTGAGCTAATGTAATACTAGCAGGAATTTTAAATTTTTTCATTTCTTCCTGAGCTACATTAGAAAACTTTTTAATATAGTCCTCAGCCCTCTGGACTTTCGATTTCTTTTTTAAACTATTTCCTGAACTAATTTTGTCAACCCTTTTTGCTGATCTAGTTTTACCTAATGCAGAAACTTTTTTATTATTTATTTTTTTAAATGATCCACAAGAAGGGATTGAAATAAAAATTATCATTAAAAAAATAATTCTAACTACATTATGCATGTTAAGCCTTTTTTTAATTGTCTTCTATTAAACCCTTCAATTCCTTGTATTCCACCTGTATGAAAAATCAAAATATTTTTTCCCCAATACCACTCATTTTTATTTATTAAATCAAAAATACCAAAAAGCATTTTTCCAGTGTATACAGGGTCTAATTGAATATCGAATCTTTTTTTAAAATTATTAATAAATGAAATTAAATCAATATTTGATCTAGCATATCCTCCAAATGTATATCTATTATTTAATTCCCAGTTTTTTTTAACTATATGTTTATCTATATCTGATTTCAAATTATCATTATTTAATACTGAAAAACCAACAATTTTTTGATTAATAGTTGATGATTTTATTAATCCAATTACAGTTCCTCCNGTCCCCACAGGACAACATAAAACATCATATANATTATCTTTTTTATTAAGCATTTCAGAACACCCTTTAACTGCTAAATCGTTGGTTCCTCCTTCTGGGATAATATAAAATTTTGAAGGATTAAGTTTAATCATTCTCCAAAACTCATAATTATTTTTTTTTTTATATGTATCCCGAGANACAAAAATTAGAGTCATTCCATTATTTATACAATTTATTAAAGTAGGGCTTTCTTTAACTTTTTCTTTCCATTCTTTGCCTCTTACAATTCCGTATGTTTTTATACCATTAATATGGCCCGATAAAGAAGTTGCATATAAATGATTTGAAAATGCACCTCCAAAAGTTAAAATAGCTTTTGAATTCATTTTTTTTGCCTCAATCAAATTATACTTTAACTTTCGAAACTTATTACCTTTAATTTTTTCTTTGATTAGATCTTCTCTTCTCAACCATATTTTTTTTTGATTTAACTCACAAAGAAAATCCGTCCTAACTTTCATGTTTATCCAAAAAGATTTTTACAACAAAGATATTGAGACATCCATTGCAGTTTTTAAACCACTAATTTTTTTTCCTCCTGCAGTTGCATAAAACTTTTGTCCACCTCCACTTCCTTCAATGTATATCCCTAATTTCTTTACAATCTCTGCGGCATCATAATTATTAGCTTTAACTAAGTCTTTAGAGATATAGCAGCACAACATTGGCTTATTATTTTTTTGAGTTCCCAAAACCAAAAAAAGATTATCGATTTCGTTACCTAATTCAAAAGCTAATTCTTTCATGTTGTTTGGATCTAAGTCGACTTCCTTGGATAAAAAGAGTAACTTATTTTTTTTAATCATGATTTTCTTCAAATCCTCTTTCAAAGTAGTAATCTTAAATTTATTTAATTCTTGAATTTGCTTTTTAAGGGAAATATTTTCATTTAAAAAGTTTTCAAAAAATTTAACCGGATCTTGATTCTTAGTTAAACTCTCGATTTTATCAAGTATATGACTCTGTTCCTCAAAATATGATATCACTGCGTCACCTGTAATTGCTTCAATTCTTCTGATTCCTGACGCAATTGCTGACTCATTAACAATTTTAAAAAATAATATTTCCGAAGTATTTTTAACATGGCACCCTCCGCATAGTTCAATTGATTTTCCAAAACGTATTGTTCTTACAGTATCTCCATATTTTTCTCCGAAAAGACCTATGGCTCCTTGATCAATTGCGTTCTTGTATGGAATATTTCTTTGTTCTATGAGATCCAACTGTTCTCTAATTCTTTCATTTACAAATAATTCAACTTGTTTTAATTCATCTTTAGATAATTTAGAAAAATGAGAAAAATCAAATCGAAACATACCAGAATGAACCATTGATCCTTTTTGTTCAACGTGTAATCCCAATATTTTTCTTAAGGCTTGATGTATTAGATGAGTTGCAGAATGATTAGAAGAGGTTCTCTTTCTTTGATTTCCGTCAACTACAGCTTTAAATGTAGAATTTATCTTATTTGGAATTGATTTAGAAAAATGAATAATTAAATTATTTTCTTTTTTAGTATCTATTATGTAATGAATTTCTCCATTCTCTTCTTGTAAGTATCCTTTATCTCCGACCTGGCCACCCCCTTCAGGGTAAAAGGGTGTTAAATTGAAGACTATTTGATACAAATCACCATCCTTTTTATTATTTATTTTTCTATACCGAGTAATTTTTATATCTGTCTCGAGTAAATCATATCCAATGAACTCCTCTAGATCGTCATCTAAAATGACTTTCCAATCGTCAACTGAAGATGCAGCATCAGCTTTTGATCTGTCTTTTTGTTTTTTCATTTCATTATTAAATCCTTTTTCATCAATATCAAATTTATTTTCTCTTGCAATTAGTGCAGTCAAGTCTAAAGGAAAACCATATGTATCATAAAGCTCAAATATCTTTTTTCCATTTAATAAGCTTTTTTTTGAAGATTTTAAAAGTGAATTAAGCATATTTAGTCCTTGATCTAGGGTTTTAAGAAAAGAAACCTCTTCTTCTCTAATTACATTTTCACATAATTTTTGTTCCTTTTTTAATTCTGGAAAAAAATTACTCATTTGCTTGCTTAGAGACTTAATCAATCTATAAATAAAAGGTTCTTTTTGATTTAAGAAAGTATATCCGTAGCGTATGGCTCTTCTTAGTACTCTACGAATTACATAGCCAGCACCACTATTTCCAGGTAATTGACCATCAGCAATAGAAAAATAAACAGTTCTTAAATGGTCGGCAATTACTCTTATGGCTCTATCAATTTCTTCGTTATTTCCATAGGATGTATTTGTTAATGTTTCTATCTCAATAATCAATGGTTTAAATACATCTGTATCATAAGTTGATGAAACTCCTTGTAAAACCATACATAATCTTTCAAAACCCATTCCTGTATCAACATGTTTTGAGGGCAATTTTACCAGAGATCCATTTGCCTTTCGATTAAATTCCATAAATACGAGATTCCATACCTCAACAACTTGAGGATGGTCTTTATTTACTAGCTCACTTCCTGGAATTAAACTTTTATCAACTTCTGATCTAATATCAACATGAATTTCTGAACATGGCCCACAAGGTCCCTGATCTCCCATCTCCCAAAAATTATCTTTTTTATTTCCTTTTAAAATTCTACTACTTGGTATTATTTTACTCCAACACTGATATGATTCTGTATCCAAGCTCAAACCTTCTTTTTTATCCCCTTCAAAAATTGTTACATATAGGTTTTTCTTATCAATTTTGTAAACTTCAGTTAAAAGTTCCCAAGCCCATTTAATAGCATCTTTTTTAAAATAATCTCCAAAACTCCAATTGCCAAGCATCTCAAAAAAAGTATGGTGGTAGGTATCAATACCCACTTCTTCTAGATCGTTATGTTTTCCTGAAACCCTTAAACATTTTTGAGTGTCTGCAATTCTAGTATTTATTGGTTTACTATTTCCTAAAAAAAACTCTTTAAATTGATTCATCCCAGCATTTGTGAATAAAAGCGTTGGATCGTTTTTAACAACCATAGGAGCAGAAGCTACAATTTCATGTTGTTTTGAGGAGAAAAAATCCAGAAACTTTTTACGAACTAATTCTGATTTCATAACTAATCTTAAAATTGAAGATATTTACAAAGGTAAGTATCTATATGGAAATGATAATTATCAAATCCTTCATTTAGTAACCTTTTATTATCTTTGAGAAAGTAATTGATTCATAAATATGGGAAAAGAAAAATATTATTTTGATTCTGAAACACTTTCATATAAAAAGGTTGTTAGATCTCGAACGCTCCAAGTATCAAATTTTATCTTTTTTTTGTTATCAGCTATGGTTTTTGGTATATTTTCGCTATTCGTTCTTTTAAATTCTGAGTTTATCTCAACACCAAAAGAAATAATTCAATCCCGAGAACTAGATAACTATGAATTACAATTTAATCTACTTAATTTAAAATTAAATCAAGTAGAATCTGTTTTAGAAAATATTCAAGAAAGAGATAATAACATTTACAGAGTTTATTTTGAAGCTAGCCCAATTCCAATTGAGCTAAGAAAAGCTGGATTTGGCGGGATCAATAGATATTCAGATCTCGAAGGTTATGATAATTCAGAATTAATAATTAATACATCCAAAAGGCTAGATATACTAACTAAACAATTAGTTCTTCAATCAAGATCGTTAGATGAAATTGAGTATCTAGCAAACAATAAAGTTGATTTATTGGATGCAATTCCCTCGATTCAACCAATTAGAAACAAAGATTTAAAACGACTTGCATCTGGATATGGATATAGAATTGATCCATTTACAAAAAAACCAAGAATGCACAAAGGGATGGATTTTACTGCTTCGAGTGGAACACCTATTTTTGCTACCGGAAAAGGTATTGTTAAAAGAGCTGACAATAGAGCTTCAGGATATGGAAAACACATACGAATTGATCATGGTTTTGGTTATGTCAGTTTATATGCTCATCTAAGTAAGTATAATGTTAAAAGAGGGCAAAAAGTTAAAAGAGGAGATATTATAGGATTTGTAGGTAATTCGGGGAGATCAGCTGGACCACACCTTCATTATGAAATTATTAAAGATGGTTCAAAAATAAATCCACTTAACTTTTACTACGGTAATTTAACATCAGAAGAATTTGATAAATTATTGAATATTGCAAATCAAGAAAATCAATCTCTAGATTAATGATTGTAGACTTACCTAAAAAACTTTACTACAGTATCGGAGAGGTGGCTAAAGCATTTAAAGTAAAAACCTCTTTGCTTCGTTTTTGGGAGAATGAATTTGATTCGATTAAACCTAAGAAAAAACAAACTGGAACACGAAAATATACACAAAAAGACATTGAGTCCATCCAACTAATATATCATTTGGTTAAAGAAAAAGGAATGACTTTAGCAGGAGCAAAATCAAGTATAAAAGAAAAAAAAGGGATGATTTATGAAAAAAATTTAATTGTTAAATTAGAAAAAATAAAATCTGAATTAAAACTTATTTTAGATCAACTTTAATCATTTCTTTCTAAAAAAAATACTTATCGTTACACCAGAAAAATTATAATTTTTTCGCAACTGATTTTCTAAAAATCTTCTGTAAGCATCTTTTATTAGCTTTGGGTGGTTGCAAAAAAATGCGAATTGAGGTGTTTTCGCAGGCAACTGAGTACAAAACTTAATTTTAATTAATTTTCCTTTAATGGATGGGGGAGGAAAATTTTCTATAATAGGTAACATTAGATCATTTAACTTTCTTGTAATTATTTTTCTTGATCGGTTTTTATAAACTTCAACTGCAACCTCAATTGCTTTATAGATTCTTTGTTTGTTGATTGCGGAAATAAATAAAATAGGTACATCCTCAAAGGGAGAAATTTCCTTTTTTATTTTAAATTCAATTTCTTTGGTAGAGCCTGTTTTTTTTTCNACTAAATCCCATTTGTTTACAAGAATTACTATTCCCTTCTTATTTCTTTGAGCCAACCAGAATATNTTNTGTACTTGAGCATCAAACTCCCTATTTGCATCNAATAATAACAAACAAANATCAGAATTTTCAATTGCTCTAATAGATCTCATTACAGAATAGAACTCTATATCTTCTTTTACTTTTGATTTTCTTCGAATCCCAGCCGTATCGACTAAATTAAACTCAAAACCAAATCTATTATACTTGGTATCAATACTATCTCTNGTTGTTCCAGCTTCCTTTGTGACTATATACCTTTCCTCTCCAATTAAAGAATTAATAAAAGAGGATTTTCCAGCATTAGGTCTTCCAACAACTGAAAATCTTGGTAAATGACTTACGTAATNGNTTGATTCTTGATTAAATTTTTCAACTAAAGCATCNAGAAGTTCNCCACTTCCACTACCATTAATTGCTGAAATAGGAAAAATCAAATCAAAGCCCATAGAGTAAAANTCTAATGAATTCTCCAATCTTTTGGAATTATCCGTTTTATTTACAGCAATGAATACCGGTTTTTTTGACTTTCTAAGTAGTTTAGAAATAGTTTGATCCATTCCTGTAACTCCATCTTCAACATCAACCATAAATATAATACTGTCAGACTCCTCAATTGCCAATGTAACCTGTTTGTCAATTTCTTTTTGAAAAATATCATCACTATTTTTTAGATATCCACCAGTATCAATCAAAGTAAATTTTTTCCCATTCCAATCAGATTCCCCATAATGTCTGTCTCGAGTAACTCCACTTTGACTGTCAACAATGGCCTCACGCTTTTGAATCATCCGATTAAAAAAAGTAGATTTACCTACATTTGGTCTTCCTACTATCGCAACTATATTAGGCATTTTTTTTGATTTTGAGCAAAAATAATCTTTTTTATTCTCAATAGTTTGATAAACTAATTTTGATATCCAAAACGTTTCAATTGGCTGGAGTCAGACCTCCAGTTTTTGGAAACTTTTACTCTTAATTCCATGAAAATCTTTTTTTGAAAAAAATTCTCTAGGACTTTTCTAGAGGAAGTACCTACTGATTTAAGCTTTTGTCCTTTATGGCCAATAATTATTCCTTTTTGTGTTTCCCTTTCAACGATAATTACTGATAGTATCTTTATTATATTATTATCTTCTGAAAATTCTTGAGTTTCGACTTCAACAGAATATGGAATTTCTTTTTTA
>PAHL01000037.1 GCA_002711185.1 Flavobacteriaceae bacterium | reverse complement strand
TTTTTGTAACAAAATTATAGACTCCACCTTTTCCATCCTTATCACCAGGAAACCAATTTTGAACAGTTGAATATTTAATTTCAGAATTATCTAATGCAATTAGTTCTACAACTGCTGCATGTAACTGATTTTCNTCTCTAGAAGGGGCTGTACAGCCTTCAAGATAACTAACATAGCTTCCNTCATCAGCAATTACTAGTGTTCTCTCAAACTGACCAGTTCCAGCCTGGTTAATTCTAAAATATGTTGACAGCTCCATGGGGCATCTAACACCTTTAGGAATATAGCAAAATGATCCATCCGAAAAAACTGCTGAATTTAATGCTGCATAATAATTNTCTCTTGAAGGGATTACGGTTCCAATATATTTTTTTACCAATTCAGGATGACTTTTGATTGCTTCTGAGATAGAACAGAAAATGATTCCTTTTTTTGCTAATGAATCTTTAAATGTTGTTGCTACTGATACAGAATCGACTACAATATCCATTGCNACNCCTGATAATTTTTTTTGCTCATCTATGGANATNCCGAGCTTATCAAANGTTTTTAAAAGTTCAGGGTCTACTTCATCTAAGGTTTTATACTTATCCTTTTTTTTAGGAGCTGAATAATAAGAAATNGCTTGAAAATCTGGTTTTTTATATTTNACATTAGCCCATTCAGGNTCTTTCATTTCAAGCCAAGATCTNTAAGCATCCAATCTCCATTTTGTCATCCAATCTGGCTCNTTTTTCTTTTTTGAAATNGCAGAAACNATTTTTTCATTCAATCCATTAGGAAAGGTTTCAGACTCTATATCAGTATAAAATCCATATTCATATTCCTTGGTTTCTAATTCTTTCTTTAATTCTTCCTCAGTATATCCCATATATAATATTTACAATGAAAAGCTTTCACCACATCCACATGTTCTTTGAGCATTTGGGTTGTTAAAGACAAATCCTTTTCCGTTTAAACCTCCTGAATATTCAAGTGTNGTTCCTAATAANTAAAGTAAGCTTTTTTTATCTACAATAATTTTAATATCATTATGTTCATATAACTTATCCTCTTGATTTGTTTTTTTATCAAAATTCAGATCATAAGATAAGCCTGAGCAACCACCACTTNTTACAGAAACTCTAACAAAATCTTGACACGGATCAAAACCTTCATCTTTCATGAGAGTTCTNACTTTATTTTTAGCAGAAATAGATACTTTAATCATCTTGAATTTAAAGCTTATACAATTTGATGCAAATATAAGCAATACTTAGTATATAGTAATATTGGGCTTAAAAATAATAACTAAATAGTGGTTATTTTTACTCTTTCAAAATTGCGATAAATATGTCAGTACTTTTAGAATATATTCTTTGAAAATCTCCGTCATTACTTTCAGTTGTTCCAACTATAATTATTGAGCCGTTCGTTAGCTGACACAACGATATGCCTAAGTCATCCTCAGACCCTTTTATTATCCATGATTTTTCATGGATTCCATTTTTTTGAGTCTGTGTTAAAAAAACTGTATTTTTATCTTGGCTTGTATCAAATAAATTATTNGGATTTTTAGAGTATCCAGTTATAAAATAACTACCATCATTAGTTTGAATCATGTCTTTTGCAAAATCAAAATCAGAACCTCCGTGACGAATTTTACTAATTGTATTGCCTTCAGAGTCTAATTTTATCATNATGTAATCATTCATTCCTTTTGATGGAGCGCCTTTTATGACTTGACTATTAGTATTTCCAAGAATTGTATATGAGTTTTCTATATTTTTGACAATAGACACCCCTTTATCTATTTCTGCTCCCCCATAGGATTTTTCCCATTCCAAATCCCCAAATTTTGAAAGTTTAACAACCCAAATATCATAGCTGCCATTATTTTTTGAAATATCAAAATCATTACTTTCTGAAGCACCTATTAAAATATATCCNCCTTCAGAGGTTTCTATAGCATCGTAGGATCTGTCGTTGTTGGATCCACCAAAATAATTTCTCCATATTACATTTCCTTCTTTATCTATCTTGTGGCACCAAAACTCTCCAACTCCATGCCTAGAGTATTGTCCTAGTCCATTAGATGCTGTGATATCTANAAAGCCATTAAAAAATAATCCTCCATCCTTAGTTGCTAAAATATTGTATGCATGATCATGGCCNGCGAATCCATAACTTTTTTCCCATAATAAATTGCCCGAAGAATCTATTTTTAACAACCAATTATCATGTTGTCCATTATTAGCTGAGGCATCCCCATCTTTACTTTTACTATATCCTATTATATAAAAATTTCCATCTTTAGATTCAATAATATCGTTCCCAACGTCATCATCAGATCCACCATAAAAATTAGTCCATTGAATTTGACCTGTTGAACTAAATTTAGTTACAAAAATATCGTTTCCTAATCTGTTTTTCATTTTAAAATCTCCGTCTACGCTCTTTGAATTACCAACAATTATAAACCCACCATCCTTTGTGGATATAACTTTTTTGACCAAATCTTCATCACTACCCCCAANAATATCAATTATTTTTGGAGATTTACTCTCAAGATCTGTTTTAATAAAATTAATTTCCGAATATTCTGGAGTACATGAAAGCAAAAAAAATATTAATAAAAAATAGTATCNAGTCATAAGGAAGGTTTTACTAAAAACAAACCTTCTTGACTATCACTTATTGCTATAACTCCACTTTGAAAAAAAGGATATACATTCCATACACCATTAAAGGTTGTATCNTCATTAAAGACGTGCGTGTCAAAATACATAATTTCGTCCATTTTCTTATTACTAATTTCTTTGATATCTATAACTCTCAGCCCAGCGGTATAATTTGATAAATAAAAAAAATCTCCAACCACATATCCNTTGTGATCAATTGCATTTGTAGTTCCTGTATANGTATGATGCANAANANGTCTGTCTAATTCAGATAAATCAAAAACATAAGTTTTAGAATTATTACCATAGTAATATTCATCTAATTCATCTCCAAAAAACAGATACTTATGATCGGATGAAAGCCAGCTTTGATGGGCATATCTTGATCCACTGTATGACTTTCTAGAAATTAATATAGGTTGTTCCTTATTTGTAACATCTAGTATAACTACCCTATTATTNGAACCTCCATCACTATTACTGCCAATATAAATTTCCTTGTTTAAAAAACTCTTATCAGGGCCATCATATATTACTACCTGCGCATCATGAGAGTATCCCATGCCACTATACCCCCCAATTTCTGTTGGATTTTTTGGATCATTAATATCAATAAAAATTGGCCCTCCAGAATATCTTTTACTACCAATAACATATGCAAAACCGGATGATTCGTTAATTGCAATATTATGGGCATTTCCAAAAGTTTTTAAAACAGCATCAGCAGAAAATAACTGAAATTCATTAACGTCTCTTAATCTGGTTAAATCAAAAACCTGCAATCCATGTTCATTGGCCTCTGAAACTATAAAAGCATGATTTTTAAATACTTTAATGTCTCTCCAAGTACTCTTGTTTGTTTCGGTCATTAACTTTCCTAAAAAAATAGGATTGACAGGGTCAGTTATGTTTATAAATGCTGTACCATCATTTAATCCCTGAATTACATATTCTTTTTTGTCAATGGGGTCGGTCCACCCCCAATTATCATTCGCAAAATCACTTTCAAGATCCCGTAAAGATATTTGACTATAAAAATCAAGACCTTTACAAGGAAACTGATTTGCATAACCATTCTCACATTTCACTATTTTTGATTCTGATGGAATTATTATGTTTTGAGACAAAATATCTTCTTTCTCTATTTCATACTCATATTTATTACAACCTGATATAAGTAATAAAAAAAAAAAATAAATAATGAATTTTTAGCATATTGCAATTTAACAAATTCATACATAAATTATCATTTAAGTTTCTTTCTCCTAATTCCTTATTTTTGCAATATGTTTGAAAATAAAAATAAAAAAACAACTTCAATTGAGGAATTAGGTGAATTTCAATTGATTGAGCATCTAACCAAGAACTTTAATCTTAATAACCCTTCAACATTAATTGGAATTGGAGATGATGCATCTGTAATAGATTTTAAAAATAGTTTAAGCGTAGTAAGTACTGATCTTTTAATTGAGAATATACATTTTGATTTAACCTATATGCCACTAAAACATTTGGGGTATAAAGCTGTAGTAGTTAATTTATCAGACATATATTCGATGAATGCTAGACCATCTCAAATTACTGTTTCACTAGGAATTTCAAATCGCTTTTCCGTAGAAGCGTTAGAAGATTTTTATGAGGGTGTAAGATTAGCTTGTTTAAAATATAAAATTGACTTAGTTGGTGGAGATACAACTAGCTCTGATAAAGGTTTGATAATTTCAATAACTGCAATTGGACAATTATCAAAAAATAAAATTTCTAGAAGGGAAGGTGCAATTGATAATGACTTATTGGTTGTTTCTGGTGATTTAGGCGGAGCTTATTCAGGCCTACAAATTTTAGAAAGAGAAAAAGCTGTTTTTAAGGTAAATCCAAAAAATCAACCTGACCTTGATGCATACTCATACAGTATTGGAAGACAGCTCAAACCTGAGGCTAGAAAAGATGTATTTGAACTTTTAGATGAATTAAAGATTGTCCCAAAAGCAATGATTGATATTAGTGATGGACTTTCTTCAGAAGTTCTTCATTTATGTAAATCCTCAAGAATAGGATGTAACATATTCGAAGACAAAATCCCAATTGATCCAGAAGTTGTTAAAATATGTGATGAATTTAAAATCAATCCTTTAACTGCAGCTCTAAATGGTGGGGAGGATTATGAATTATTAATGGCCATATCTCAATCAGAATATGAGAAAATTAAAAACCACCCATATTTAACTGTAATTGGTCACTTTACAAAAAACAAATCAAGTGCAAAATTGATAACCTCCTTAAATCAAGAAATTGAAATAACTGCTCAAGGCTGGAACTCAATTTCTAAATCAAATTAACCCAATGAAACGTCAAGGATCATCATTATAATAAAACCAATAATAAAACCCATTGTTGCTATATCTGTAAACTTATCTTGTTGGGTTTCCGGAATTACCTCTTCAACAACAACAAAAATCATAGCGCCAGCAGCAAAAGCAAGTGCATAAGGTAAGATTGGTGTAAAAAATGTAACAGCTAATGCCCCTATTACAGCTGCTATTGGTTCAACTATTGCTGATAATTGCCCATACCAAAAACTTTTAAATCTGCTTACCCCTTGTCTTCGTAATGGCATAGCCACAGCAATACCCTCAGGAAAATTCTGAATCCCTATTCCAATTGCAAGTGTAATTGCAGCTGAAATAGATGCCTCAGGTATACCAGATGCAACTCCTCCAAATAAAACACCAACTGCTAAACCCTCTGGTATGTTGTGTAAAGTAATTGCTAGGACCATCAATGTTGTCCTTCTCCACGGGGTTTTAATTCCTTCTGTTTCTTTAAAGTTTATATGAATATGGGGTAAAACTTTATCAAGTGTAAACAAAAAAATAGCACCTAATCCAAAACCAATGGCAGCAGGAAAAACTTTCTCAAATCCATTACCTTTTGTCATTTCAATTGCTGGAGACAAAAGGCTCCAAAAACTAGCTGCAACCATAACACCACCTGTAAAACCTAACATTCCATCTAAAAGGGCTCTGTTCATATTTTTAAAGAAAAAAACAAATGATGCCCCAAAAGCTGTTAATGCCCATGTGAATATTGTTGCATAAAATGCCCCTAAAACAGGATTAATGGATTCAAAAAAAGAAAAAATATTTTCCATTAAAAAGATTAATTTTAGCAAAACTAAATAAAAAAGAAGAGTATATGTCTTAATTATATACTTTTAAATAATTTATGAATATTAANAAATTCGATTATATAATTTGTGGAGGTGGAGCATCTGGTTTNCTTCTTGCNAGTAAATTAATTTCTGATACTTTTTTTTCAAATAAAAATATTTTACTAATTGAAAAAGACTCCAAAAATTTGAATGACAGAACCTGGTGTTTTTGGGAAAAAGGGGTGGGTGAATTAGATCATATAGTCAGTAAAAAATGGGAGTCTGCAATCTTCAAGGCTAAAAACTTTAGAACTAGTTTTTCAACAAACCCCTACACCTATAAACTTATTAGAGGAATTGACTTTTATAAAAACTTTAATTACTTAAAGACTAAAAAAAATAACTTTAATTATATAAAAACAAAAATTAACTCAATTGATAAAAGCTCCAAAATAGTTAAAACAGAAAAAGGGGATTTTCATGGAGATTTTATTTTTACAAGTATAGTAGATTTTGATAAATTAATTAATTACAATAAATATCCATTGCTAAAACAACACTTTATTGGACAATTAGTTAAAACAGAAAATGAAATATTTAATCCTCGTGAAGTGACATTTATGGATTTTGATATTCCCCAAAAAAATTCAACTAGATTTATGTATGTTCTTCCTTTATCTAAAAATAAAGCACTAATTGAATATACTTTGTTTTCTCCAAAAGAATTAGATGAAAATGAGTATTTATACTCTATACAAGATTATTTGAAAAATCTTAATTCAGGTAGTTATAAAATAATTGAAACTGAAAAGGGTAGTATTCCAATGACAGCCTATAAATTTAAATCAGAAAACACAGAAAATCTATTACATATTGGTACTGCAGGTGGGTGGACAAAGCCTAGTACGGGTTATACTTTTTTAAACACCTTGAATAAAACTAATTTACTTGTTTCGTTCTTAAAAATGAATAAACCTTTTAATGAGTTTGAGAAAAAATCACGTTTTTGGTTTTATGATTTACTTTTTTTAGATGTTTTAAACAAGCATAATGATAAAGGAAGTTTGTTGTTCCGAAAAATGTTTGAAAAAAATAAACCAGAAATAATATTTAAATTCCTAGACAATAAAACCAATTTTTTTGAAGAATTAAAACTGATGCTTACATTTAAAAAAAAATGGTTTATTCAAGCATTAATTAAAAGAGTTTTTTAAAAATCTCTATTCTTTATTTTTTCAAAGAAACTAACAATTAACTTCTTTTTTGAGTTATCAAGCTTAAGACTTTCTATTTTGTCATAAACTGATTTAGTCAATATTTTTATTTTGTTTATTATAGCTTTTTTGGCTCCACTAGAATTATAAATATTAGTTATTTCTATGATTTTATTGGATGGATCCTTTGGACTTAATCCCAACCAATATTTAAAATCCTTTAACTCATTTTCAGATCCATTTTCCAAAACGTATATGTACAAAAAAGTTTTTTTATTTTCAATTATATCGCCGCCGATTTGTTTTCCAATTTTATTAACAGTTCCAAAAACATCAAGATAATCATCCTGCAATTGAAATATTAACCCTATATCTGTCCCAATTGAATTAATTTCAATTATCTGCTCCGATGAGGCATTAGAAATTACTGCTCCAACTGACATAGAGCAGCCAATTAAAACAGCTGTTTTATATTTTATCATCTGCATATAATCCTCTAATGATACTTGAGTTGTTTGAGGAAAATCAATATCTAATTGTTGTCCTTCGCATACCTTCCTTGCAGTTTGAGAAAAAAGCTTGGTCAATATCCCTGAAATCTCAGGTGGATATTGCTGTAAAATTTCGTAAGACCAAATCAACATAACATCTCCAGATAAAATTGCTGTATTAAGATTCCATTTTTTGTGAACAGTATCTTTTCCTCTTCTTAATGGAGCATTATCCATTATATCATCATGAACAAGAGAGAAATTATGGAATATTTCAATAGCTAAAGCTGCAGGAAGTGCATCTTTGACATCTCCATTAAATATATCAACAGTTATTAGTGTAAATAATGGTCTAATTCTTTTACCGCCCAAGCTAAGGATGTATCTAGTTGGCTCATATAAATTCTTAGGAGAATTATCTGGTAAATTTGACTCTAGAAATTCTAAGAAAAGTTTTTGATACGAATTAAATGGAGACATAAATTTTAAGAATATGTAAATGTATATAATTTATCCTATGTTAATTTAATATAAACAATGGAAACTTCTTTGGTTTTTATAGTTTCCTTTTGTAAATTCGCACCCTTTATGAAAGAAAAAATAATTACTAAGGCTACTGAACTGTTTTTATCTATAGGATTCAAAAGCGTTACAATGGATGATTTAGCTCAATCTATGGGTATCTCAAAAAAAACGATATATCAATACTTTGAAAATAAAAATCAGTTAATTAGCTCTTGTACTGAATCATTTCAAAAAAAAATAACTAAAACTTTTAAAGACCTAAGAAAAAATACAAGTAACCCAATAATTGAACTTTTTCAAATTAAAAAAGAAGTAATGAAAATTCTTGGAAATACAGAAACTGCTCCACAATTTCAACTTCAAAAGTTTTATCCAGAGATCCATGCTGAGATTAAAAATAGAGAATTAGATCTTGTCAGGGATACCATTCATGAAAGTCTAAAAAACGGTGTAGATTCAGGATATTTCAGAAAAGATATAAATATTGATTTTATTACACGAATATATATAAATGGTATGCGCGGAGTTAGAGATATTGATTTATTTCCACTTACTGAATTTAAAATCGAAGAGGTATTGGAAGACTTTATAGAATATCACATTAGAGCAATATCAACAACCAAGGGTTTGAAGCTTTTAAATAGGATTTATAAAAATTGATGAATATGAAAAAAATAATTTGTAAAATAATATTTTTAATTAGTCTGACCATTTTTTCCCAGGAAAAACCAAAAAGTCTCGATCTCGACGAAGCAATTGAGTTTGCTCTTGAAAATAATTCAGAAATAATAAATGCAAAACTTGAAATTGATAAGGCTTACAAAGAAAAATGGAAAATAATTTCTGAGGGATTACCTCAATTATCTGCTGATTTCAANTATAGTAACTTNTTAGAATTACCNGTATCATTAATTCCCTCTCAAATATTTGGTGGAAAAGAAGGCGATTTTACTGAAGTTAGTTTTGGAACCGAACAAAATCTTGTTGGCTCAGCAAGAATGACCCAACTTCTTTTTGACGGATCATATATTGTAGGGTTACAGGCCACTAAATCTTACATTGAGTTTTTTAATAATGCTCTAAAAAAGACAAACCTAGAGGTGATAAAATCTGTTGTCAATGCATACATGAATTATTTACTTTCAGAGGCAAATATTGATTTCNTAGATAAAAATATTGAAAATCTCGNAAGAACACTAAGGGAAACAAATAAATTATTAGTAAATGGTCTCACTGAGGAGGAAAAGGTAGAACAGCTAAAAATTACATTATCTGAATTAAATTCACAAAGAAAATTTGCNNTTCAATTTAGTCAATTATCAAAAGATATTTTAAAAATCACATTAGGTTTTGGAGAAAAAGAAGAATTGAATCTTGAAACTTCACTTAATTCGATTATAGATTCATATATATTTAAAATTCCAGAAATCGACTCTTGGGATTTAAATTCAAATATTGATATTAAAATAGCTAATAATTATGTAGAACAAAAAAGACTTGAATATAAACTAGAGCAAAGCAAAGCACTTCCCAAACTTTCATCTTTTATAAGCGGGGCATATACAGGAAATAGTAATTCATTTACCTTTAATGATCAAAATCAAAAATGGTTNGGATCAGCTCTATTTGGTGTAAATCTCGANGTTCCAATTTTTAGCTCATTGGGAAGGTCGGCAAGTTCTCAGATGGCAAAAATTTCTTATGAACAATCAAAAACTAAATTAGAAAATACACAACAGCAGATAAAAGTATCGGTAAAAAATGCCAAAGCAACCTATGAACTTGCCTTTGAGAACTTTAGTATTAAAAAAAGTAATATGGAGTTAGCTGAAAATATTGAACGGAAAAACCAAACAAAATTTTCTCAAGGTATGGCAAGTAGTTTCGAACTGAGGCAAGCACAAAAACAATTGTTTAATGCTCAGCAAAATTATTTAGAATCATTAAAAAATTTAGTTACAAAAAAAACAGAGCTAGAAACACTTCTAAACATTTATAATAATTAATAAAAATGAAAAAATATATTTTACAAGTAATTATAATTATTCTTTTTTTCGGTTGTGATAACGAAAAAAAATTAGACCTGGAGTCTGTGAAAAAATCAAATGATCTTGAATTAATTAAACAAAAAAAAACAGAGACAAGCAATAAAATAAATCAGCTTCAAAAAGAATTAAAATCCCTAAACAATTTAATATTTGAACTTGACGAAAATCAAAAATTTACATTAGTTTCAACAAAAAAATTAAATCTAGAATCTTTCAAACATTATATTGAAATTCAAGGATCCATAGATTCTGATAAAAACTTAATTCTTTACACTGAAATTCCTGGTATTATAAAGTCAATCAAAGTTAAAGAGGGTGAAAAGGTAAAAAAAGGAACTACATTAGTTGAACTATCAAGTACTGGTATTCAGGCTCTGATAGATCAACTTAATTTAAAATTAAAATTAGCTAAAACAATATATGAAAGACAATTAAGTTTGTGGAATGAAAAAATAGGAAGTGAAATCCAATTTCTTCAAGCAAAAACAAATTTTTTTAGCATTGAAAAGGAAATAATTCAAGCTAAAGATCGGTTATTAAAGACTAAAATAATTGCTCCATATGACGGGGTCATTGATCATTTAATTGCTGATACAGGAAGTAATGTAGTACCTGGAATTACCCCAATTTTAAGAATTATAAATTTAGACAAGGTAAAAGTTAGTGCAGAAATACCCGAAACACACCTACCTTACGTAAAAAAGGGATCTGAATTAGAAATATTTTTTCCTGTAATTTCCAAAAAATTAAAAGCAAAGGTTTCACTTGTGGGAAATGTTATCAATCCTAATAATAGGAATTTTAGAATTGAGGCAATAATTGAAAATAATAACTATGATCTAAAACCAAACATGACTGCTAAAATTTCTGTTAATGATTATTATAATCCAAAGACAATTTTAGTAAATCAAAAAGATGTTTTCGAAAACAGTAACAATAAATACATAGTTTACAGAGTCAAACCTTCTTCGGATAATAGCAAGAAGTACATAGTGGTTGAAACTCCTGTCATATTAGGTAGAAAAGCAAAAAATAGAGTAGAAATAATTGANGGTTTAAATCCAAATGATGTTATAATTGAAGATGGTAACAGAATGGTTAAAAACAANCAAATCGTTAAGATAGAATACCAAATGAAAAATTCAAATAAATGAAAAAAACATCAAAATTAAAGGAATTTTTACCCTCCTCCTGGGCAATAGATCATAGCACAGTCATATATGTTATAATTNNTGTTTTCTTTTTTCTTGGAGTTTCTTCTTATTTTTCAATGCCNAGGGAGAATTATCCTGAAATNAAAGAAAATCAAATTTTTGTAAGCTCTGTTTTTCCAGGAAATACTGCTGAGGATATTGAAAGACTNATTACTGATCCTTTNGAGGAAGAACTAAAAGGAGTAAAAAATCTGGATGAAATTACATCAGAGTCTAGAGAAAATATATCCCTAATTACTGTAAAATTTGATGAAGGAATAACAAATGAAAGTGCTAAGGTTCAAGTTAAAGACAAAATCGAAGCTATTACATCAGGTGCTGACTGGCCAACATTTAATGATGCTAAAATTGAACCATCTGTATTTGAACTGGTTATGTCTGAGGAAATTCCAATATTAAATATTGGACTTACGGGTGATTTACCCATTCGCGAATTGAAATATTATGGTGAACTATTGCAAGATAGAATTGAACAAATGCCTGAAATTAAGGAGGTAGCCTTGAGAGGTGTTCAAGATTTTGAAGTAGAGGTTGCTATTGATTTACTTAAGATGACTGCTGCATCTGTATCGTTCAGGGATATTATTGATAAAATAAGAAGAGAAAACAATACAGTTTCTGCAGGTAGTATTGAAGCTGGTGATGGAACAAGNAAAAACTTAAGAGTTTTAGGTGAAATAAATTCTCCTGAGGAACTAGAAAAGTTTGTTATAAAAACTCAAAATGGCATTGTTTATNTGGGAGANATCTCATCAATTAGTTTTAAAGAAAANGAAAAAAACTCATTTGCNAGATCAAATGGAAAAACTGCTTTAGTTCTGGATATAAAAAAAAGAAGTGGTAAAAATCTAATTCTAACAATTGAGAAAATTAGAAAATTAATTACTGATATTAAATCTAATAATTTTCCAAGTTCAATCGAATTAGAAATTTCAAATGATCAATCAAATACAACAAAAAATTTAGTTAGCGATTTGGTAAATAATATAATTTTTGGGGTGATTCTTGTTATAACAGTATTAATGTTTTTTCTTGGNTTCAGAAATTCTCTTTTCGTTGGNTTTGCAATTCCAATGTCAATGCTNATGTCATTTATGATNTTAAAATTTTTAGGTAGCACNATNAATACAATGGTTCTTTTTGGTTTAATAATGGGGTTAGGAATGCTTGTAGACAATGGAATTGTTGTTGTAGAAAATGCTTATCGACTTATGGAAAAAGAAGGTATGGGCGTAATTGAGGCAGCAAAAAAAGGTATTGGTGAAATAGCTTCACCAATTATTGTCTCAACAGCCACAACTGTAGCAGCATTTTTACCACTTGGATTTTGGCCTGGAAGAATTGGTGAGTTTATGATATTTTTTCCCTTTACTCTTTCAATTGTTTTAGGTTCATCTTTGATAGTAGCTATTTTTTTTAACTCAATGCTTATATCAAAGTTTATGAGTACAAAAGAAAAAATAATTGGAAGAAAAAAATTAACCCGATTGACCTACATTACATGCGGTTTTAGTATAGTATTGGTACTTTTCCCCGGAAACTTAAGAGGAATAGGAACATTGTTTATAGTTTTTATTCTTCTTTTCTGGGCATATAAAATTTTCTTAAAAAGATGGGCGTTGTATTTTAGAAAAGTTACCCTAATTAAAATTGAAAACTCTTACACCAAATTATTACGATTGACATTAAAAGGTAAAAAGCCAATTGGTCTATTGGTAATTACTATTGGATTACTTATCTCCTCTTTTGTTATTTTGGGTTTGTCTAGTCCGAAAGTCGAGTTTTTTCCTGAAAATGATCCAAATCAAATTTTTATATACATAGAATATCCAGAGGGAACATCGATTGATAAAACAAATTCAATAACTAAATTGATAGAGGCAGATGTTCAAAGAATTATTAATAATCCTAAATATTTAAATGAAGAAAATAATTTTATGGTTGAATCAAATGTAGCATTTGTCGGCTCAGGATCTCATAATCCAGAAATAGATAATGGTGGGGATCAGGAAATGCCTCACAAGGCCAAAATAACAATTACAAATTCAGAATTTAAATATAGAAATGGTTTCTCAAGCGAGAATCTAAGAATGGAATTACAAAATGAAATAAAAGATAAATATTCAGGTGTTTCCATTTCAATTGAAAAAGATCCTAAAGGGCCCCCTGTTGGTTATCCAATAAATATTGAACTCGCTGGGGAAGACTATGATGAGCTAATCATAACCGCTGAAAATATTAAAAATTATTTGAATATTGAAAATATAATAGGTGTAGAGGAACTAAAAATTGATGTAAATAAAAATAAACCTGGAATAAAAATTAATATTGATAGAAAAAAATCTGGAGCACTTGGAGTTACTGCGGGGCAAATTGGTAAACAGTTAAGGGGGTCTGTTTTTGGAGAAAAATCAGGAATATTTAAAAAAGATGGTGAAGATTATGATATAAATGTCAGGCTTAAAGAATCCAATAGAAAAGATATTACTGAGTTATTGGATCAGTACATAGTTTTTAGGGATCAAGCTACTGGTAAAATAAAAAAAATACCATTAAGTGTAATGTCAAAATCAAGTAATTCATTTTCCTTCAATGCAATTAAACACTCTAACTTAAAAAGAGTGGTAACCTTATATTCACCAGTTCTGGCCGGATATAATGGAAATGAAGTTGTTGCAAAAGTTAAACAAAGTATTTCAAATTATGACGGGATTAGTCCCAATATAGAATTAACTTTTACAGGAGAAATTGAAGAACAAGGTAAAAATATGCGATTTTTAACTGGTGCTTTGCTAGCTGCTCTTGGGATGATTGTTTTTTTATTAGTTCTTCAATTTAACTCAATTTCAAATCCATTAATCATTTTATTATCAATTTTTCTAAGCTTTACTGGGGTATTATATGGTATAAGTTTGTTTGATATGCCTTTTGTTATAATGATGACAATGATGGGTATAATAGCACTTTCAGGAATTGTTGTAAACAACGGTGTTGTACTAATTGATTATACACAATTATTAATTGCTAGAAAAAAAGAATCTTTAGAAATCTCTATGGAAAATCTACTTCCAAAAAATTATGTTGCAGAGGCTGTTATTAGCGGTGGAGTAGCAAGACTTAGACCTGTCATTCTTACTGCAGTGACTACTATTTTAGGGCTAATTCCTCTTGCAACAGGATTAAATATTGATTTCTTTTCTCTTTTTACTGAATGGAATGCAAATATTTACATTGGAGGGGACAATGTTATTTTTTGGGGGCCTTTATGTTGGACTGTTATTTTTGGTTTAGCTTTCTCTACCTTTTTGACATTATTTATTGTACCTAGCTGTTTTTATTTAGTTTATCAAATTAAATTACTCATTAATGATTGGAAGGGTATTTAAAAGTATTAACTTGATATCTTTGTACTTTATTTAATAACGATGATAAGATCACATAATTGCGGAGAACTTCAACTTGCTGATGTAAATAAAAAAGTAATTTTATCTGGCTGGGTTCAAAAAATCAGAGATAAAGGTTTTATTACATGGATAGATCTTAGAGATCGATACGGTATTACACAGTTAGTTTTTGACGAAAAAAGATCTTCAAAAAAAATATTTGATAGTGCAAAAAATATTTCAAGGGAGTTTGTAATTCAAGTTAATGGTCAAGTCATAGAAAGAGAATCAAAAAATGATAGTATTTCTACAGGTAGCATTGAAGTATTAGTTAGTTCTTTAGAAATTTTAAACCAATCTATTACTCCCCCATTTACTATAGAAGAGAATTCGGACGGAGGGGATGAATTAAGAATGAAATATCGATATCTAGATATTCGAAGAAATAAAATAAAAGAAAACTTAATTTTTCGTCATAAAGTTTCAATGGAAGTACGAAACTATTTGAGTGTAAATGGTTTTATAGACATTGAAACGCCTTATTTGATAAAATCAACTCCTGAAGGGGCTAGGGATTTTATCGTTCCATCTAG
>PAHL01000064.1 GCA_002711185.1 Flavobacteriaceae bacterium | reverse complement strand
GAATACAGTTATAAGAAGTGCTTCTATCGTTTTAGATGTAAATACCGGTGAAATTGTCTCAATGGTTTCAATTCCCGATTTTAATCCCAATCAATTTGTAGATGGAATATCTAATCAAGAATTTGAAAAATTAAACAGGATTCAAGCATTTAATAACTTTGCAATTCAAGGACTTTATCCTCCTGGCTCAGTATTTAAGGTTGTTTCATATTGGCTAGCAGAAAATGAAGGTCTTTTTCCAGAAGGTTTAAATTCAAGGAGAGGTCGTATTGATTGTGAAGGCAGTTTGTCATTTGGTTTTGATGATGGATCTCAACAGGTTTATCAAGACTGGAAAGAAGATGGACACGGAAGGGTAAACCTAAGTTCTGCAATGCAACAATCATGCAATGTTTATTTTTGGGATATAGCTTTAAAAATATGGAGAACGTATGAGGGAACCGAAAATGAGTCAATACTTCAAGACTATGCTCGAAATTTAGGTTTCGGTGAATTAACAAATATAGATTTACCATTTGAAAGAAATGGAATTATTCCTGATAGAGATGTTTTTGAAGAATGGACTATAAGCAGACCAGATTTAGTCAGACCAGAAGGATGGTTAGGAGGAGATTTGATGAATCTAATTATTGGACAAGGAGCAATTACAGTAACACCAATACAAGTTGCAAATGCATATAAAACTCTTTTAACTTCAACTTCTTCAAGTCCTTATTTAAATACTGCTGTTTCTGATAACCTTAAATTAAAAAAATATAACATATCTGATGAGTTGGTTACTTTTCTAAAAGATGATTTAAATCTTGTGACAAACAAAAATGGAACAGCTTATGCAGCTTTTGAAATTATGGGTAGAAAAGCAAACGATATTGGAGGGAAGACAGGAACGGCACAGAACCCTGGCGAAAAAAATAATACATCTTGGTTTGTAGGAATTGACTCCATAAAAAATCCAAACCACGTAATAGTGACTGTTGTTGAAGAAGGTGGATCAGGAAGTGCCATCGCAGCACCTATTAGTAGGAGAATTATTCAACATCTAATCGACGCTGATTTAACTCCTGTAAAGTATGGAGAGATTACAGAATGAACAATAGAAAAATTACGCTTTTAGGACCTCAAGGAACAAATTTATTTATTTTCCTGATATTTCTTATTTTTATTTTTATTTCTTGGTTTACTCTTTATACACTCACAGATTTTGAGGGATTAGATTTTGATGTAAACAATATACTGACCCGCCAGGTTGTGTTTTCCATAGGATCGGTAGTAGTGTTTTTTTTACTTACATATCTATCTATTGAAAATCTTCAAAATTATTCAAATATCTTATTTTTTCTAGCATTTTCATCTTTGTCTGTTTTGCTCACTACCCAGCCTAGATTGGGAGTTAGGAGATGGTTTGATCTGGGTCCAATAGATATCCAGCCTTCAGAGTTTGCAAAAGTAATTATTGTGATATTTATTGCAAATTATCTTTCAAAAAACTTCAATAAAGGATTATTAATTTTTCTGATTTTGGGGATTGTACTTACCATATTATTTCAACCAGATTTGGGAACAGCTTTAATAATTTCATTTGTT
This sequence comes from Flavobacteriaceae bacterium, assembly GCA_002711185.1. Lineage (GTDB taxonomy): Bacteria > Bacteroidota > Bacteroidia > Flavobacteriales > Flavobacteriaceae > Marivariicella. The sequence continues at coordinate 7,100 of PAHL01000064.1, read as the reverse complement.
TTTTTATCGATGTTGCTACTTTCAGATTTGAAGATACGCTATTTTCTGATGATTATTCTCACCAGTTTATTTTTGTTCTTTCTATTTCTCGAATTAGGGTCACGGTTTGACAATATAAATATTGTTACACAATATCAAATTGATAGGATAAATGAATTCTTTTCAACTGATTTAGATTTCTCTCAAGCACAAAGCAGGCTGCTAATTTCTAGTGGAGGTTTATTTGGACAATATTTTTCGGCAGAAAACATTCAAAAAGTTTTTGTACCTGTTGAGACAACAGATTTTATTTTTGCTGCATTTGCGTATAACTTTGGTTTTTTTGGAATTTTGTTTTTACTTGGGTTGTGGGGTCTTTTAATCAGCAGGTTAAGAAGAATTCTAGTAATCTCAAATTCAGATTTTGATAAATTTGTAATAGCTGGTTTTATTGCATTACTTTCATTTCAAATTTTTATAAATATATCAACTGTTGTTGGGATAATACCAGTGACTGGCTTACCTTTCCCACTTTTAAGCCTTGGGGGTTCGTCAATGGTCTCTATTGCAGTGATTTTTGGCATCACTAACAGAATATTTATAGAAAATAACATCACGATTTAATATTTAAAGGGTATTAACCTAAATATATGAGATTTTTAAATATATATTCACATCATAAATATGGAGGTTTTAATGTTTGGTATTTTCAAAAAGTCGAAAGTAGTAAGAAAAAGCGAAGATAAGTACAGTAGTACTGAGACTAAGCGGTACAACGGGCAAAAAGTAAAAATAAAGTCAGGTACTTCTAGATCAAGAACTAGAAAAGACGACTACAAAAAAGCTAACCGCCAAACCTGGTTTAGAGAAACTCCATTACCAGTTCCTTTCGTTGATAGAAAACAGATGTTAATTAGCTTCAAGGGAGGATCATCTAAAATTGCAATATTAGAAGGAGCAACTTTAGTTGAATATTACACCGCAGAAGCTAAATCTAAATCTCTTGTAGGAAATATATATCTTGGAAAAGTAAAAAATATTTTACCTGGAATGGAAGCAGCATTTGTATCTATAGGTGAAGAAAAGAATGGTGTCTTATATGTTGCAGATGTTTCAAATTCTAAACGTAATTCGAAAATTGAAAATCTTCTTAAACAAGAGCAGGAAATTTTGGTTCAGGTTGTTAAAGATGCAATGGGAGAAAAAGGTGCAAGACTTACAGGCCAAATTTCATTCCCTGGAAGGTATCTTGTATTAATACCAAATTCAAGCACAAAAGGAATTTCACGTAGGCTACCTGATGAAGAGAGGAGCCGTCTTGATAAAATCATTAGAAAAATTAAGCCAGATGGATTTGGAGTTATTGTTAGAACAGCTGCAGAAGGTGTAAGTGAGGAGTCACTCAAAAATGATATTGATAAGTTAATTAGCGAGTGGGAAGCTACAACAAGTAAAGATTCTGGAAGCGCCCCTGTTCTTATTCACGAAGAACCAGATATCTCAATAAAAGTCATAAGAGAACATTTAAATTCAGGCTTTAAAAAATTATTAATCGAAAATAATAAACAATTTGATAATGTCAAGCAGTATATATCTGATACTTCACCTGAACTAAGTGGGATTGTTGAAAAGTATGAAGATAGCTTAGATTTATTTGAGAGATATCACATTGAAGATCAAATTAAAAAAGCTTTAGATAGAAAAGTATGGTTACCATCTGGTGGACATTTAATTATTGACAGAACAGAAGCTTTGACAGTTATTGATGTAAATACTGGAAAGTTTGTTGGTAAAGACAGTCTTGAACAGACTGTATTTGAAAATAATCTTGAAGCTGCTGAAGAAATTGCAAGACAATTACGTTTAAGAGACATTGGTGGAATAATTGTTATTGATTTTATTGATATGGAAACTCAAAGAAGACAACAAGAATTATTAAATAAATTTAAACAAGAATTAGCAAAGGACAAAACACGAACGCAAGTTTTTGAAATTTCAAGATTAGGACTTGTTGAAATGACAAGAAAAAATGTTTCTGCTGGACTTATTGAAAGTTTTTCAGATGAATGTGAAGAATGTAATGGTAGAGGCTTAATCATTGGTGATATTTTTTCTAATAATTCAGTTGATACTGATTTACTTGAAACAGATGTCGTAGTAGAGTAGTTGAGTTATGAGTAAATACGCTGTTATAAAAGTCGGTGCTTCTCAGGAAAAAGTAAGTGTAGGTGATATTTTATCTGTGCCTGCAAATTTCGTTATTGAATCAAAGACTCCAATCTTAATGAGTGCAAGAAAAGGCTCAATGATAACTGATGAAAAAAAATTATCAGGTTATTCAGTAGATTTTGAACTAGTAGACGAAAAAAAATCAAAAAAACTTAATATTTTTACTTACAAAAACAAATCAGGTATTAGAAGAAAATTAGGTTATCGAGAAGATATTAAAATTGTTAAAGTAAAATCTATTTCATCAGGAAAATCGGGAGAAGAAGAGTAAATGTCAAAAACAAAAGCCGGCGGCTCAACCCGTAATGGTAGAGATTCAGAGTCTAAACGGCTTGGGACTAAAGTTTTTGATGGTCAAAAAATCTCAGCAGGCTCCATCGTTGTAAGACAAAGAGGAACAAAAATTCATCCTGGCAACAATGTTCAAAAGGGTGGAGATGATACTCTTTATGCCAAAGTGAATGGAACTGTGAAATATTCAACTAGAAATGGAAGAAAACTAGTAAACATAATCCCTTAATGTCATGTTTGTTGACAATATTGAAATCGATCTTTTATCAGGTGCTGGCGGTTCTGGTTCTGTAAGTTTTAACTCTAAGAGTTCTCAAACTTCCCCTAATGGTGCAAATGGGGGAAACGGGGGTTCTATAACATTTAAAACTGATTCTAAACTTTTCGACTTTTCAAACTTAAAATCTAAAGGTTCATTTAAAGCTGATAATGGAGAAGATGCTCAAAAAAATCTTCAAAATGGTAAAAATGGAGAAGATTTAGAGTTGAAAATACCTTTAGGGACTTCAATATTTTATGAAGGTGAACTGATAGCAGAACTAATTGAAGAAAATGTAGAATATCTTATTTGCAAAGGAGGACAGGGAGGTAGAGGGAATAAGGATATGCTGTCTAAACGAAATCCTAATCCAGAAATATGTGAGTCGGGTGAAAAAAGAAAAAAAATGAAAATTAATCTGCAATTAAGTTTGATTACTGACTTAGCTTTAGTTGGATTGCCAAATGCAGGAAAAAGTTCATTGATCCAAACAATTACAAACTCAAATTCAAAAATTGACAGTTACCCTTTCACAACAATAAGCCCAAGCTTGGGAGCCTATACAAACGATTATGGGNTGGTAACAATATGNGANNTNCCAGGNCTNATAAGNGGAGCNGCAGANGGNACTGGACTNGGTAANTCNGTACTNAGACATCTCAANAATACAAAATNTATTATCTANCTNCTCGATCCNNACAANTCNGAATATGATNTNAANCAACAAATTGATTTACTNGAAANAGAGNTTAAAAAATTNGATNCAAGATNNNAAGATATACAGNNTCTNANAGTTGTTAATAAATCNGACCTAAACAAAAAAGNTNCANACNTNATAAATATTTCAACNCTNACAAACGAAGGNATTGATGAACTNNTANANGAGTTAAATANANTNAATTTTNAGNAATTAAAAAGAGTAAATAAAAGTTTTGAAAAAATATTTATTGAANCAGATAANTTTNTTATTGATCAATNNGAANATAACTGGNTNGTANCAGGAAGAAAAGTAGATAAAATNACTAACCTNAANGGCAATTCCCANGAAGTCTTNAATGAAATCTCNTATAGATTTGANAAATCATCAATTTCTAATGAGTTAAAAAATNNAGGAATTNAAAAGGGTGATATAGTAGATTTAAACGGACANGAGTTTTCATATGAGTAACAAANTAATTGTTTTAAAAATTGGAACNAATACATTNTTNGATNATGCTGAAATTAATTNTGANATGTTNNATACTCTTGCNANNTCNATTAAAAANTATAGAAAACAAAATATTAANTTTGNGATTGTTACNTCNGGTGCTGTTCAATCTGGNGCTAATGANTTGAANTTATCAGAAAGACCAAAAAATTTAAAAGAANTACAAGTTGCATCNGCNGTAGGACAGGTNAGTCTAATAAATACTTANAAAGAGATATTTAANAAACANGATATAAANATTGCTCAAATACTNATATCTAAAAATGTNTTGGAAGATAGAANTCAGTTTATNAANACNACNGAAGCNTTAAATGGNCTAATTTCNAAAAATATATTNCCNNTAATNAANGAAAANGATGTCGTTGCAACNGAAGAATTAAAGTTTGGTGACAATGANAGGCTNTCAGCAATAGTTTCNATCATNTTNAAAGCNGATAANTTAGTTTTAATTACAGATAAAGAGGGTTTATATGANTCGGATCCAGAAATAAGTGAAGAAGCAAAAAAAATNGAAGATATTGAATACAACTCTGAGGAACTNAATGAAATAATTCCTAAATCTCTTTCAGGAAAAGGTATAGGTGGATTCTCTACAAAAATTATGGCGGCTCAAATGGCTGGATTTTCAGGCATTGAAACACAAATAATTTCTTGGTCCCCAAATTGCGTAGATGATGTAATTGAGGATGTAAAAATTGGAACAATTATAAAACCTTCAAATAAAAATATTAAACTTAAAAAAATTTGGATTGGATTTGGAATGACAGTTGACGGTGAAATTACTATTGATGAAGGTGCAGAGGATGCACTTATAAAAAACGCTTCACTTCTTTCAAAGGGTGTAATAGAAGTTAATCAGAATTTTGATGAAAATAGCGGTGTTGAGATTAAAAATACTCAAAACTCTGTAATTGCTAGGGGAGTTGTGAATTTATCGAGTAAAGAGATTATAGATTCAAAAAATACTGAAAACACTGTTGTAATTCATAAAGATAACTTATTAATTCTCTAAAAAATTTTACTTTCTAACAAATCAAATTATTCTTGTTATGTGCTTAAAGAAATCGGGAAAAATGCTGTTATGGCTGCTGAACAGCTCAAGACAGTAGATACAGATAGAAAAAATCAAATTTTANATCATATGGCAGCTGAATTATTAAAAGATGCTGATGAGATTATTGATGCNAACAAAGTTGATTTAGAAAATGCAAAAAAACTTGAACTAACGGCTGCGCTTACTGATAGATTGACTTTAAATAAAGAAAGAATTCAAGGTATGTCAGAAGGGCTTAAGAAAATTATTCCATTAGAAGACCCTGTAGGAAAAGTTACACAATCTTGGAANTCAGAAGACGGTCTNGATATTAATAAAATTCGTTCACCTTTTGGTGTTATAGGCATAATTTATGAAGCACGCCCAAATGTTACCAGCGATGTTTCTGGTCTATGTTTGAAGTCTGGGAATGCATCTATACTTCGAGGTTCTAGTTATTGTTTAGATTCGAATTTAATGATTCTAAATACTTTACAAAAATCTCTTGAAATAAATGATTTACCAAAACAATGTATTCAGATTATTGACAGCAAGGATAGACAAGACACTATTGAATTCATGAATATGACAGAATATATTGATTTAATTGTACCTCGTGGTGGAAAAGGATTAATTGAAACTTTAGTAGATAATTCAAAAGTCCCCTTCATATTAGATGGTGANGGTAATGTTCATCTCTATATTCATAGTGACGCAAAAGAGGAGTATATGATCCCAATTGTAATTAACTCAAAAGTACAACGTCCAGGTGTGTGTAATGCATTAGAAACTTTAATTCTTCATAAGAATGTATACGATAAATTTGGTACAAAAATCATGGATGCATTGAAAGACAATGATGTAGAGGTAGTTATTGATGAACAAATGAAAGAAGATTTTCCAGAGTTTGAGGTTGCTAATGAAGAGGATTACGCGACAGAATTTTTAGATTTAAAGATTGCTATAAAAATTGTTGCTAATGAAAATGAAGCAATTCAGCACATAAATCTATTTTCTTCAGGACATACTGAAGGAATTCTTACAGAATCAGATATAGTTGCAGAAAAATTTTCAAGTTCAATTGATTCTTCAGTAATATTTATTAATGCTTCAACAAGATTTACTGATGGAGAAAAGTTTGGATTTGGTGCAGAGATCGGTATTAGCACACAAAAACTTCATGTAAGAGGTCCAATGGGGCTAGAAGCATTAACAACCGAACGATATGTTATTAGTGGTAAAGGAACAGTAAGAGGATGAATAAAGAATTAAGTATCAAAGATTTAGAATCTGTAGATTATTTTTCAAACGAAAATTTAGTAGATGTTATAAACGCAGCAATTTTTTTAAAAAAACCATTGCTTATAGAGGGTCCTGCTGGAACTGGAAAAACTTTTCTAGCGAAGGCTATATCATCTTTATTTAAACTTGAACTTATTCGANTACAGTGCCACGAAGGTATTGATGAAGATAAAGCTGTTTACGAATGGAATTACAAAAAACAACTTCTAAGCATTCAACAAGATAAGAATGCTGAAAATCTTTTTGATGAAAGTTATTTAATTAAGAGACCGATACTTAATGCATTAACTTCTGAAAAAGAAAGCCTATTTTTAATTGATGAAATAGATCGTTCTGATGAAGAATTTGAGGCCTTACTACTGGAAATTCTTGCAGAAAACCAAGTTACTATTCCTGAATTCGGAACAATAACTGGAAGTGATAATAGGATTACGATCCTCACATCTAATGGCACTAGAGAACTNTCAGATGCTTTAAAAAGAAGGTGTCTTTACTATTATCTTGACTTTCCTTCAGTAGAAATTGAAACAAAAGTACTGATGAACAGTATATCTGAAATATCGGAAGAACAAGCAAAGACATATGCATCATTTGTTTCATATGTTAGAAATTTAAACCTAAATAAGATACCATCTTTAATCGAATCTGTAGAGTGGGTTAAATANAATTTAATGAATAAAAATAAATCAAATACTGACAATCTTGGAATACTGTTGAAAGACAAATCTGATCAAGAAAAATATAAAGAACAAATTGAAAATACCAATGAGCTCATTCAAGAATGACATAATTGATTTTTC